>JALOBU010000014.1 GCA_023228145.1 Bacteroidales bacterium
TCGCTTTTTTTGACATGTTTTTAAATACAAAAAAAGTTATATGAAACGACTTTCATATAACTTTCTTTTAAAACTACGTGGTAAACGATTTTAGAACTTCTTACCAACTATTTTTGGCCTATATATCATTTTATTCAAGTGATAATAGGGGAGTTTAAAGAATTAAACTACAGTAATAATTTACTTGAGCAATTTTTATTTAATATTAGATGATAACTATAACAATGTAAAACCTTATTAGCTGATACAAACTCATATACTATTTTTAATTAAAATCTCTATGAAAATTTAGTATTATATACAAAATTACAAGTGTAAAATGACAACTTCAAGTAATAAGCATAAAACACTATAAACCAAATTAGTAATAAATATAATTACAAATGTGAAATCGTTAAACAATAATTACAATAGTAAATAATTATAATTTATTATTGTAATAATGCAAATTAGATAAATAAAACAACCAAATTAAAATATAAACTAATCTAAATCAATATTTTAATGAATCTATTTAAATTATCAGATTAAATATTTATTAAAAAAATACATTAAAAATTGTCTTAATGAATTAATTATTATAATAAACTATTAATCAATAAATAATATAGCATAAATTGATTAAATAATTTATTAAAATCGTATAAAATTTCAAGTTTACAATATTAAATTATAAAATATTACGAATGTAATTTATTATTTTGTTATTTTTGTAAACTTATTTTAATATTGTAAAAATGCTTGAACGAATTTTATTACTATTAAAAATCAAAAATTTAAGTCCATCAAAATTTGCTGACCAAATTGGAATTCAAAGGTCAAGTATGTCACATATTATGTCCGAGAGAAATCAACCGAGTTTGGATTTGGTTATGAAAATTCTGAACAACTTTAAGGACATTAGCCCTGATTGGCTTCTGATGGGGCAAGGCCAAATGTTAAAAACAGCGCAAATTAATTTATTTGACGACTGGGAGACGAAAAGCGAAAGCAATGAAACATCCAACAATTTTCAAACGTCTGATAATGAGAATATACTTACTCAATCTCATGAAATATTGCAGGAGAAACATGAGGGTTCATTGCAAAATGATAAAAATGAGCCACACTTGCGTAAAAATGAGCCAACATTTAACAATAAACTCAGTATTTCAAATAGCGCCTTTGAAATAAACCTCGAAACTGAAAAAATTGTGATTTTTTATAAAAACAATACTTATAAGGAATACTACCCTTCTAAGTAAAAACGCTCATGTTCTGCAAAGAAAAAGTTGCACTCTTTTAATGCATTTTCGTCAGAATCAGAGCCGTGAATAGCATTAGCCCTTAACGTAGTACCGAAATCATGTCTGATAGTGCCTTCAGCAGCGTCAACGGGGTTGGTTTTGCCTATTAGTTTGCGAAAATCTTCCACTGCATTTTCTTTTTGCAACATAACTGCCATAATTGGCCCGGAGCACATAAACTCAACCAAACCTTCATAAAAATCTTTATTTTTATGTACTTCATAAAACCTAGCTGCATGTTCAAGGCTTAGTTTCATAGTTTTTACACTTATGGGCATAAAACCTGCTTCGGTAATGCGTGCAAGTATTTTACCGGATTTGTTTTTGGAAAATGCTTCAGGTTTTATTATTGCTAAAGTTATACTACCTGCCATAGTATGGATTTATAAATATCAGTGTAAATATATGAATTTTCAGCTATCAGTATTTATTTTGATATTTTTGTAAAAAAATTATTTTGGATAATACATTTATAAATCGAGTAGCTTCATTGCTAAAAAAATCCGGACAGATTGTTATTCTTACTCATCATAATCCAGACGGAGATGCAATAGGCTCTTCGCTGGCCTTGTGGTTTTATCTTAAAAAAAAGTACAAGGTAACGGTCATCACCCCTAACGATTTCCCTGACTTTTATAAATGGATGCCCGGTGTTGACAGTATCATTATAGGAGAAAAAAACAAAGAACTGTCACTGGAAATTCTAACAAAAGCTGACCTAATTTTCTGTCTTGATTTTAATACACCCGAGCGGGTTGGGTTTCTTAATGAAACACTTGCAAACACAAAAGGAGAAAAAATTCTGATTGACCACCATTTATGTCCTTCTCCCATATTTAAAACAGCCTTTTCTCAACTTAAAACATCATCTACAGCAGAGTTGGTATATGATTTTATTGTTGCCATGGGAGATGCCGAATTGATTGATTATGAAATTGCCGTAACTATTTATGTTGGCATCATTACTGACACCGGCTCTTTCAGCCACAGCTGCAATTTCCCAAAGACTTACCTGGCGGTTTCCCGCCTTTTCGAAAAAAACATTGATGCTGCAGAAATACAGCGGCTGGTATTTGGGAATTTTTCTGAAAGCCGCCTGCGGCTTTTAGGTTATTGTTTGAGTGAGAAATTGAATATTCTTAACGAATATGCCACATCATATATTTCTATATCCCTGGAAGAAAAAAAACGTTTTAATTTTCAAATTGGCGATGGCGAAGGCATAGTGAATTATGGACTTACCATTAAAGGAGTGAGGCTTACTGCTTTGTTTTCTGAAACTAAAGAATATGTGAAGCTTTCTTTGCGTTCTTCGGGAGAAATGGATGTGGACAAATTGGCAAGAGAGCATTTTGGCGGAGCGGGGCATAAAAATGCTGCCGGCGCTAACATTTATAAGCCTCTTGACAAAGCTATCGCACAATTTATTTCATTGCTGCCGTTATATAAAAATTATCTTACTGAAGAATAATTATGAAGTTTTTGCAAAAAATCAGCATAGTGTTTTTATGTTTATTAACATTTTCATGCGGTAATGGCAATAAGAATGCAAATAATGATGTGATTGACCCAAAAGTTTATAAAGAAAATCTTGAAAATGTTAATAAGAAACTTGCCGAAAAAGAAAATCGTGAGATAGAAGATTACATAGAAAGGCATGGCTGGGATATGCAGAAAACCGGCACCGGGCTTAGATATCAGATATATAAAAAAGGTAACGGCAAAATACCTGTTGAGAAAGATAAGGTGGTAATAAGCTTTATAGTAAATCTGATTAATGGCATTGAATGTTACAATTCAAAAAATGACGGATTAAAATTGTTTGAACTTGGCAGAGCAGAGGTTGAAAGTGGTTTGGAAGAAGGCATCAAACTAATGCATGTTGGGGATAAAGCCAAACTTATAATTCCTTCGCACCTTGCTTTTGGACTGCTGGGAGACGAAAATAAAATACCCAAACGCGCCACCCTTATTTATGATGTTGAATTGCTCGAAATTAAATAATAATTTATTCCTGATTTGACAAGGTAAAAGAATATAGATATTAGATCTCCTGATGAAAAACAAAAAGATATTTTTTTTAATAGGAATCAGCATATTAGTGATTGCTGGATTTGACAGTTGTAATAATTCCCCATACCCCGGTTTCAGACAGACAGAAACCGGCCTGTATTATAAGTTTTATTTACAGGACAAAGATGGAGCAAAACCCGAAATAGGTGATATACTCAATGTCCATATAATTTATCGCCTTGGAGATTCGGTAATTTTTGATAGTAAAAATCTGGATGCGCCTTTCCGGTTTCCGCTTGATTCATCTTCCTTTGCCGGAGATATTTTTGAAGGCCTTGCTATGATGTCTGTTGGCGATAGTGCAACATTCATTATCTGTGCCGATTCCCTCAAGCGTTTTGAAGAATTAGAGGATATTCAGGATGGTGGTATGTTATTTTTTGATGTTAAACTTATAGATTTCCAAAAGAAAGCTGATTTTGATAAAGAAGTAAAAATTTTAAAGCAACAACAAGCCGCATACATTCAGGAGCTTAAAGCTTTGGAAAAACAAGACATTGAGAATTATATTTCTAATAAAATCCATTACAGAAAAACACCATCTGGCTTATATTATATGGTTCGGCGCATAGGTTATGGCGTAAAACCAATTGCCGGTAATTTTGTTGGGATTAATTATATTGCTTATTTTCTTAATAGCGACACGCTCTATGACTCACAAAAGGAAAATAATGAACTTGTTTATTTTGAGCTGGGAAAAAACTTTGAAATCAGAGGCATAGAGGAAGCCTTGATGTTGATGTGTGAAGGCAGCAGGGCCCATTTGCTGGTGCCCTCTGATTTAGCTTACGGAGAACAGGGAATAGAAGACTTAGTGCCACCATGCACTCCTTTACTTTTTGATGTTGAATTGAAAGTGGTTATGAATAAGATTCAATTTGAAAAACTGATGAAGGATAAGGAACAAAAAGAAATATCTCAGTATGTTGAAGCAAATCAGATTTCTGTTTTACCGGATACTTATGGGATGTACTTTATTGAACTTAAAAAAGGAACGGGTCCCTTGGTTGATAAAGGAAAGAGAGTTAAAGTAAAATACAGTGGTATGTTGTTAAGTGGCAAGGTGTTCGACAACCATGGCGGCAAGTTGCTTGCATTTACGGCAGGGCAGGGGGAAGTTATCCCTGGATGGGAACTGGCATTGTCCAAAATGCGTGCAGGCAGCATAGTAAGGCTGATAATCCCTTCAAACCTTGCCTATGGTGATACCTATACAGGTGTTATTCCTCCTTACACACCGCTGTTATTTGAAATTGAATTGCTGGAAGTGAAATAGCTAACAACAATGAATATCAATCCGTTGAAAAAAATATTTTTGAAATAACCTTCTTTATGAATTTAAAACAAAGAATACTGACATCTTTTATTTTTATGTTCTCAATCCAGAGCATACTTTTTGCTCAGGAAGCCAAGAAAACACCGGTTGGCTTAGGTATTGACCTTGGTTTAGGCTACAATACTATGAATGAAACAATTGAAAAAGATGATGGCAGTGATTCTACGGTTAAGTATAACTGCTTGTTTATTCAGCCCTGTTTTCGTTTGCACTATGATATCCGTGTAAAAGATTTTGGAAAGTCAAACAGCTTAAAAATAAAAACCTTTCTTGGTTATTATGCTTTTGGCGGAAAAATAAAATACGGTGGTGCCGGGCTGATTGATGTAATAACTTTATCATCAATTGAGGCCGGGGCAGGGCTTAGCTTAGATTTTATCGAAATGTTTCAGCTCAGTCCGCTTTTTAAAGCTCAATACGTTGTTTTATCCACCAAACGCTTTGTAAGAGAGAATCCTGAACCCCCCAGGGATATTAAAGCAGATATAAAACCTTTCAGTTACAATGCAGGGTTTCAGTTTCGTTTCAAATATAAGCATTTCACAATTGCTGCAGAAGCCTGGCTGGGTCTGGTTGATATCAGCAAAAAAGCCAATGAATCAATTAAAGAAAACAATTACAGGCTGATTTTGGGATATGAGTTTTAAAAGCAAAATAAACTCATTAAAACAAGTTGATTCAGTATTATTAAAATGTGTAAAGTTCCTTTTAATACGTATTAGTAAGAATTATTATATTGGTTAATTACCACCAGTCAATAATTCCGTATTTTTTTCTGTAACTATTTTCAATGGAAAAAAGTAAATCTCTTACATTATTTAGTTCAGAAATAGATGATTTGTCGAAATGCAATGTGCTAACATTGATACTGTTTTCAATTAATTCTCTTTGATGGAACATGTTCATGTATTCGGTAAGAAATACTGCATCATTATCTGAAACACATTGCTTCGACTTTAAATATTGCAATATTCTCAGACCATCTACTTTTTCGGTACAGGCCTTTACAAATTTTTCTTTTGTGATAAAATTTTTACGCAGCGGCTGCCATAAATTTTTGGCTAGGAAGGTCTGCTCAAGAAAATCTGTCATAGGGGTATCAACATCTTTTGTATAAAGCTCTCCAAATAAATCAAATGTTTCTTTAACTTCATTGAAAATATGGTACGAATACATGGGGTAGCTGTCCCAGTCGTGCTGCACGCCTTTAATAAGCGCCGGCCCGGTGCCAAAAAAAACCCTGTCGGAATAACGGGTTGCCGGATAGGTACGCTCTTCATTCCAAACGATTATACTTCCGTACTTGCGTAATTTCTGCATAAAATAGAAATCTTCACCGCTAAGTTTTGGAGCTATACCTTTTACCGCATGGTAAGCACTGACAGGAATTGCCATGGATGAGCCAATAGCTGTAAAACAGTAGGGATTTTTTATCCGCCAAAGGTTTATGGCATAATATCTCATGTATATTTCATAGCGTAACAGGACACGGTCAATCATGACATCACCGGTAAGATTATGATAATAGGGTAGTGCAAGTGCAGTGGCATTATTATATTTTTGAAAACTTTCAACAATAGTTTCGCAGAAATTTGGGTTAAAAAGTGTATCGGCATCCATGCTGATAATTATGTCTTTGCTGTCTGCAACCGATGAGATATGGTCCATTACTACTTTCCGTGCCCAGCCGACACCGTGTTTTTTCCCCTGCCAGCCTTTGCCTTCTGAAGATTTGTCAATAACAGTATGGGGAAGGGTTTTATATTTTTTTAAAAAATTCAAGCTTTTAGTATTATTTTCACATATATATTTTTTTTCTTCATTTTCCCGTAAACTTTCAGGCTGGTTTACACAAACAACAATTTTTATTTGGGGATACGTCTGTTTTTCAATACATTCAAGGCATAGCGGGAGGGTATCATATTCATCCATAACAGGTATGGCAAAAAATAGTACCGGTTTTTGGGTTTTCATGATAACAAAGAAAAAAAATATTTGCGAGAGTCATCAAATCGCTGTTATTTTTTACAAAATGATTATACTTGCATTACATAAAATTAAAAATTTATGAGCGAAAACAAAAAGTTTGTTCCTTTTGTTTCTTCAGAAACTAACATGAAGGAGTTTACCCTGCGGGCTGTACTGCTGGGCATCGTCATGGCGATGATTATGGGCGCTGCCAACGCTTATTTGGGACTCAAGGCCGGTATGACTATTGCGGCCACATATACCACGGCTGTTCTGGGGATGGCTATTCTAAAAGCTGTAAAAGGTTCAATACTTGAAGAAAATACAGCCAGAACCATTGGTTCCATTGGCGGCAATATTGCAACAGGAGCTATTTTTACTTTACCGGCATTTTTTATTGCTTCGGTATGGGATCCATTTTATTCTGCCAAGCATTACATCCTTGCTATTGTTATTTTAGCGTCTGCTGGCATCCTTGGCATTATGTTTACAACACTGCTGAGGCGTGTGCTGGTAGAGGATGCCGACCTTCCCTTTCCGGAATCGGTTGCAGCATCAGAAATACACAAGTCGGGCAGAGCTGGTTCGGGAGGCTCGAAGTTTCTCTTGTGGGGAATGGGTATTGGAGCATTTTTTACTGCTATAGTGGAGTTTAAGTTTATTGCTGCTACATGGCAAAAAGTGGTTTCTTTTACCAAAGGAGCTGTTTTATTGCGTTCTCCGGGCATGGCTCCCGCATATTTTGGAGTGGGATATATTATTGGTCCAAAACTGGGCGCAATAAATTTTAGTGGTGGACTTTTAGCCTGGGGCTTAATGGCGCCTGTTATAGCATATTTTATTAACTACGATGATGCCGCCTCTGTCAGCGATTGGGCAGCGGAAATAACAAGGGTATGGAAAGCTTATGTGCGTTATATTGCAATTGGAGGTATGTTGGTAGGCTCTTTCTACACACTTTATAAAATGCGGCACAGTTTATTTGGAGGGATACAACGTTCTTTTGCAAACCTGAAAAAATCAGCGCAGGCGGGCAGTTCTTTATTAAGAACCGACAAAGATATCAATATGCGATGGGCTCTGATAGTGATTGGCGCTATCATGTTTATTATGTTTGTAATTTTTAACTATTTTGCCAGAGATTTTTTTGCTGCCGGGGTAGCTACTGTGGTAATGCTTATTATGGGCTTTGTCTTCGCCGCTGTTTCCGGATACCTTGTTGGCATTATTGGAGTCAGTAACAACCCAACTAGCGGATTGACGGTTTCGGTGCTTATCATTGCCGCATTGCTGATGGTTGCTCTGGGAATGAAAGGCGATGCAGGCCTTGCTGCAGTTCTTGGCATTGCAGCATTTACATGTACATCGGTTTCCGTAGCCGGAGAGATGATGCAGGACCTCAAAGCAGGCCATATTTTAGGTTGTACACCCTGGCGTATGCAATTGGGCGATGTGTTTGGCGTGATTGCGGCTTCCTCAATTATGTTTCTGATACTCACTTTGTTGCATATAGGAGATATAAAAGATGTAGTAAATAAAAAAATTACTAAACTGGAAAAAGAAAATATTACGACCATTGAATACCAGGGCGAGAAGCCTTCTTTGGCAGGAACTACATATACCATTGCTGATATAAAAGCTATGGCTCCCGAGAAACAAAATGATATTCTCGGTACTAATGCGGGTTTTGGCGGGGAAAAGCTTCCGGCACCACAAGCCAGCCTGATGGCAGTGGTTGCAAAAGGTATTGTTGATGTGAAAATGGAGCTGATATTAATTATGGTCGGAATATTTATGGGAATTGCCCTCATCTTAATGCAGGTGAAAAGCCCCATGCTGATAAGTGTCGGGATGTACCTGCCCATAGACACATCCTTTGCTATTTTTATCGGAGGCCTGATGAAGGGCATTACTGATTATTACATAAAAAAGCGTGGTTATGATGATACACAAAAAGAAAAAATAAGTAATAAAGGCGTGCTGATATCTTCGGGCCTTATTGCTGGAGAGGCGCTGATAGGCCTTTTATTTGCTGCTCTTGCTTTTGCCGAAATCAAAACCTTTGGTATCTTTGAAAATCCTTCTTTTATTGGTAGTGTTATTGCAATATTGATTATTGGTTTTATACTGATTAAAGCACCTCTTGGAAAAAACAAAAAACTTTAAAAAATGGAAAATAACGAACTGGAACGCGGAAAATCCTTTACGTTTCCTGAAATAGTGGAATACGCGAATGGCGCAGTGGTTAGCCGTGCCATCATTAAAAAACAAACAGGTAATGTAACGGTATTTGCCTTCGATAAAGGAGAAGGTCTCAGCGAACATACTGCTCCTTTTGATGCCCTGGTGATTATTGCGGACGGCAATGCCGATATTATTATTAACGGCAAATCCAATGTGTTGAATGCGGGGCAATTCATCATAATGCCAGCAAATATTCCTCATGCAGTAAAGGCATTAGAGAAATTTAAAATGGTGCTGGTGATGATTAAAAGTTGATTAAGCCGTCTTCATCTTTTTCTAATGTAAATTAGGTTTGGGAATCTGTAATATTAAATTTTCTCCACAAGGTATAGCTTGTAATTAATCGAAAAATACATTGTGACTGGAAGAAAAGCAATAAATTTGAATTGATTAAGTAATTATTTTATGAAAAAAATATCGTACATAATTCATATTATTTTTTTTGCAACTTTAATTTCTTCTTTTTCTTTTGCCCAAAATACCAATAAACTAAAATACATATTTCTGTTTATAGGCGATGGGATGGGAGTAAATCAGGTTTTTGTTACCGAAAAGTTTAATGAATTAAACGGAGTTCAGCCACTGGTTTTTATGAATAATGACTGGACCTTCGGACTTTCCACTACCGAATGTGCCGACAGCAATAAAATAACTGACTCCGGCGCAGGAGGAACAGCCATTGCTTGTGGGAAGAAGACTTCATACGCAAGTATCGGCGAGTATCAGGGGAATGAACTGGAAAGTATTGCTGAGTATCTTCATAGAAAGAAAAATTATAAAGTTGGAATCATTACATCAGTTCCAATAAATCATGCCACTCCTTCATGTTTTTATGGTCATGAAGAAGTTCGAGATAATTTTGACAACCTTATTGATGACCTTATTCAAAGTAATTTTGAATTCTTTGCCGGTGGCGGCTTCTTGCTTGGCAACGATGATACACTGAAAAATATTTACAAAAACTTTGATGAGGTTATTCGTAAATTGGAAGAAAAAAAATACTGCCTGTTACTCAACGACTCTTTGATGAGCACCTTGAAAAATTACAAAAACAAAAATGTAATACTTATTGATACGGCTTTGCGTAACGAGCAAATGCAGTTTAAAGACACAGAAATAGACGAGATAAATGCACTTCCTTATGCATTGGATTTTCCTAAATATAAACAGCAGTTGGCAGAATATACCACCTTTGCGCAGGATTTTCTGATGAACGACACGGGTTTCTTCATTATGGTGGAAGGTGGAAAGATTGACTGGGCATGCCATGGAAACGATGCTCTTAGCACAATATACGAAATAAATGCCTTTAATGAAGCCATCACAAAAGCATATGATTTTTACCTTCAGCACCCTGAAAATACGTTGATAATTATTACGGCTGACCATGAAACGGGGGGTATGGCTATGGGCTCAGGTAATGATAATAAACTTGATATAAATAGTTATTCCTTATATTTGCAAAAACTCAAACAACAAAGCAAATCCAACGTTTATACAAATCGTATTGTGATTCAGAAAATTCAGGATGAAGCGCAGGTAGGGTGGGTAACTCATGAGCATACTTCTGCCCCCGTTGGAGTATGGGCTATGGGAAAAGGAAAAGAAAAGTTCGCCGGCATTATGAAAAATTCGGACATAAAAGGGAAAATTCTTGAACTGTTAGATTAGTAAACTACGTGCATTATCTCATGGGTTTTGTTCATTAATCACAAATTATGTTTATTTTCGTGCACGAATTACCGATTGAAATTTTATACAATGCTAAACCGGAGAGTATTACGGATAAAGGTGATGCAAGCCCTTTATGCGTTCTTTCAAAGTGAGGATGACCGTGTGGAACAACACAATGAAAAGCTGTTGAAAAACATCTATGCCATCTATGACCTTTACATTTATCAGCTCTCATTTCTTATTGAGATTATAGAATTTGCCCGGGAAACTATTGAAATCTCCAAAAATAAGTTTTTCCCTACAGAAGAAGAAGCCAATCCTAACACAAGGTTTATTGATAATTTGGTAATAAGCTATATTGAAAACAATTCAGATTATAAGAAAAAGTTTTCAAATCTGCATATTAACTGGTCAGAACAAAAAGACCTTGTCCGAAGATTGTTTCTGCAGATAAAGGAATCGGAGAACTATAAAAAATATATGACCTCGGAAAAGAGCGGTGCCGAAGAGGATGTAAAGGTGCTCGAAGATATAATGGATGATTACATTGCTGTTAATGAAGAACTGCAGCAATATTATGAAGACTTGAACATATACTGGGCTGACGATTACGACGTGGCGTGCTATATGGTTATTAAAACGCTTAAATACATTTCCCTCCCTGGAAATAAAGATAAAAGCCTTCCAAAACTTTTTGGTAACCGTACTGTTGATGATGAAAAAGAGGAGGTTGATTTTATCAGAGACCTTTTTTGTAAGACTATATTACATAGCAATGAATTTGATGATATGATAGAAGCTAAGACCGACAACTGGGAAATTGACCGTATTGCTATGATGGATATGCTACTTTTGAAAATGGCCTTGTGCGAGTTTACCTGTTTCCCTACTATCCCTACTAAAGTGACTATCAATGAATACATTGAGATATCCAAGTTTTACAGCACGCCCAAGAGTAAGATATTCATCAATGGCATACTTGATAAGTTGTTATTTGATTTGCTGGAGAAAAAGAAAATTAATAAAACAGGCAGGGGATTGATAGGGTGATGAATCATGTTTTTTTGTACTTTTGCACAAACTGTAATAAAATAATATGAAAGGCTTAAGATATTTATTTTTGGTAATGTTGGTATTTTTATTTTCATGTGGCAACAACAATACAATTGAGGTTAATAATCCTAATACAGCTTCAGGCCAGGGGGATATGAGCTCTTTGCCTATTTTCAGTTTTGAATCTGAAGAGCATGACTTTGGCAGAATTGTGGAAGGAGAAAAAGTTTCTTATAGTTTTAAATTTAAAAATACCGGCAAATCCAACCTTATCATTTCGGATGCCAAAGCTTCTTGCGGCTGTACTGTGGCTGATTATCCCCGAGTGCCAATAAAACCAGGTGAGTCAGGCCTTATTGGTGTTTCTTTTGCAAGTGAAGGAAGAAAAGGAATACAAAACAAAACGATCACATTGGTAGCAAACACTCAGCCGAATACCAAGGTTCTTACCATAAAAGCAGAAGTAGTGAATTATATATCAAATTAAAAAACACGACAAAATGAATTTACTGAACATTTTATTAATGATGGGCGGTGGCGGCACCGGCCAGGGTGGCGGCAGCGCTGTCAGCACCATTATCATGATGGTTTTAATCGTTGCGGTATTTTATCTTTTCTTTATCCGCCCTCAATCAAAGAAAAACAAAGAATTGAAAAGATTCAGGGAAGGTCTGAAAAAAGGCGATAAGGTTATTACTGCAGGCGGCATACACGGAAGAGTTCTTGAAGTTGCTGAAACCTCGGTGATTATTGAAACCGAAGGGCAGGGGAGGCTGAAAGTAGAAAAGGCATCCATAGCATCTTCTATATCCGGAGGAGAATAAAGCAGTATAGATATATTTAATTATGGCATTGACATCAGGAAGTGCTAATAATGATTATCTTGACGATCAGAAATCTATAGGGAAAGGCCACAGGTCATGGCTGAAAGGTTTTATTATATGCCTGGCTATCTCAATGGTTATGTGGCTCATGATAAGGCTTTCAAGAGATTATACCCAGACAATACGCTTTTCGGTGTTTTATAAAGGCATTAAAAACAATAGTGTTTTACTGCCGAATACCGACACCACACTTTTTGTGAACTATCAGGCATCTGGGTATAATATCATTTATAACCGCCTTTTTCATAATAATTACCATGTTGAAATTGACATTTCGAAATACCAGCAGAAGCTGGTAAAAGATTATTTTGAAATTGGTATTACAACATTTTCTCTTGAAAATGAAATTTTGCGGCTTTTTAAAAATAAAGTGAAAGTTAAATCAATATCGCCAGCAACCCTCAAAGTCAGATTAGGAAAAGCACATTTTAAAAAAGTCCCTGTCGAAGCTGACATAAAAATTAGCTTTGCAAAGCAGCATGATTTATATAATAAAATACATATTTATCCTGATACAGTAATTATTACAGGCAGTAGCCGTGTTATTGACACAATAATGAAAGTGAGAACTGAAAGCAAAATCCTTTCTGAGATTGCATCCAATTACAGCCTCACTTTGAAACTAATAAACCCACTAAACAAAAACAGCCTGAGAATATCGCATGAAAATGTCAGGGTATTTATACCTGTTGCAAAATTTACAGAAAACCATGTTGAAGTACCTATTACACTGGATACATTGCCGGAAAGCTACCAATTAATAACTTATCCCGAAAAAGTAAGTGTTTACTTCAATGTCAGTATTCCTGACTATGAAAAAGTTGTTTCCGATTCTTTTAAGGTAGGCTTTAATGAACTGAAGCTTCTGGAATTAGAAAGCAATATTGCCAGGGTTGAAATTAAAAAGTACCCCTCGTTTGTCAGATTCCAGCGCATTGAACCTGAGAATGTTGAATTTCTGATTAGAAAAAAATGAAAAAAACAGGCTTAACGGGAGGTATAGGAGCAGGCAAGAGTGTGGTTGCCCAGGTTTTTTCAATACTTGGAATTCCGGTGTTCAATGCAGACACTGAAGCGAAAAAAGCATACAGCGATACGGTTATAAATGAAAAGGTTAAGCAACATTTCGGAGAAGATATTTTTAAAGACAATAACCTTGACACAAAAAAATTAGCAGGTATTGTTTTTTCTGATAAAGAAAAACTCAAAATCCTTAACGGGCTCATACATCCTTTTGTTTTCAGAAATTTTGATGGTTGGTGTAATAACCATAAAGATTGTAACTATGTGATTATGGAATCTGCAGTACTTTTTGAATCGGGCTACCAAGCCCTTTTCGATAAAATAATCACCGTTTCTGCTCCCTTGGAAGTATGCATCAGCAGGATTATTAAGAGAGACAATGTTTCGAGAGATGATGTAGTAAAACGTATAAACAATCAACTCCCTGATGAAAAGAAAGCTGCACTTTCTGATTTTGTTATCATTAATGATGACCAGGCACTTATTATTCCGCAGATAATTGACATTCACAATACACTTTCAATAAATTAATACAACAAAACTCAATCCATGCAATTATGAAAAAATTATTTCTGATAACATTAACAGTTGTTTTTTCATTTTCTTGTTTTTCACAAGAATTAAAAAACATATCTCTTCCATCGCCAAATCAGAGTGGGGGGAAACCCTTGATGGAAGCATTGAACGGACGTCAGACTGCAAGAAGTTTCAGCACTCAGAAGCTCAGCATGCAGCAGCTTTCAGATTTGCTTTGGGCGGCTTTCGGTATAAATCGCCCTGAAAGCGGAAAAAGAACAGCTCCATCAGCAGTGAACTGGCAGGAAACAACAATTTATGTGTGTTTGGAGGAAGGCATTTACATTTATGATGCAAAAAAGAATGAACTTATTGCTCAAATAGTGGGCGATTCCCGTAAAAATATGGGAATTCAGGGCTTTACTGCGGATGCTGCCGTTGTTTTGGCTTTTGTAGCCGATTATTCGAAAATGGGAGACGCAACTCCTAAAGACAAAAAAGATTTCTATTCCGCAGTGGATGTGGGTTTTATCAGCCAGAATGTTTATCTGTATTGCTCTTCTGAAGATATGTCAACCGTAGTGCTGGGTGCTATCGACAGAGATAAAATAAGTGATGTTTTAAAGCTGAATGAAAATCAAAAAGTGATTTTAACCCAATGTGTCGGGTTCCCGAAATAGCGAAAAAGTTTTAAGCATTATTGTTCTTAATGCAATACAAAAAAAAACAATGTTTTTTTCAACTTCATAACATATTATTAATGCAATTCAAAAATATGAAGATTTGAGGACATTAATTAATATTCAGGCCTCGACCATACATAACAAGCACAGTTTACTTGCTGAATGTTTCCGATTCATCGTTATCAAGGTACGAATCTTCATTAACGCCAACCTTTGGTTTCATAAATAAAACCTTAAGGAAGAAATACAGCATAAAACCTGTAATAATGCCTTCGGTGATAATCATGAATAATAATGCAGTTGTATTCATCTTATAAAGTCCCTTCTTTTTTTCGTTTACGGTATGCGATAAATATCAGCAGGCCAATAGTGGCAAAAAGGCTTACCAGTAAAAGCCGAGACATATTGATATAAAAAATATTATTGATAAAACTACCTTCAAAAATAGCATCGCCTTTTACAATAAAATCATCTTTTTTTACAAGTACAGAATTTTTCAATGAAGTTTCATATTTCTTAATATTATTGTCTTCTTTTTTTATCACAAGGACATGTTTCTCATCACTGGAAAATACAGTATCAACTATGCCTTCTGTTTCTGAGTAAAATTTATCTGCGAAATATTCTTTATTTGTTCCAATATTTTTGTTAGTTATTTGTGCGATGATACTTTCGTGATGCAATTCCCATCCTTTGAAACCAATACTACTCCAGTCATCATTTGCAGGACGTATAAGTGAGCCGAAGAAGACTAAAATGAGAATTACTGGTGTTACAAATTTGATGATATATTTAAAGACTATTGGAATTTTGATATCTGCGCCTCCTGTAATTTCAGCCCAGCCTTTTTTCATACCGAAAACCCATGCAAAAAGAATGGATTCAAACATAGCAAACACTACCAGCGATACAGTTCCCGCCCAGTAATCGTATTCATCGAACACTCCTTTTTGAAAAAAGAATACTGTTGGTAATCCAAGTAATAAAACAGAAACTCCAAATCCCATGGCTGCCCGTGAACGTCGCCATTTAAATTCGTCCATCAAAAATGACATTACAGGAGTTCCCATGGCAAGAGAAGATGTGATGCCTGCAAAAAACAGCAAACCGAAAAATGCAATACCCGCAGCGGCAGCTAATACCGGCCCCCACTGTTGAAACAGGAAAGGAAGGGTTCGGAATCCCAGGCCTAAACCACCAGCCGAAGTCAGTTCAATAACTTTATCAATTCCAAGATAACCAATGGATATGGGTATGATAATGGCGCTTCCCAACACTACTTCCACAAATTCATTCATCCAACCGGCTGTCATTGCGTTAAGAGCTACATCATCTTTCTTTTTTACATAGGCAGCATAACATTGCACAGAGCCTTGCCCTAATGAAAGTGTAAAAAACATTTGTCCGGCTGCTGCCAGCCATACTTTGGGGTTGGTCAGAGATTGAAACTGAGGAGTCCATAAAAAATTCAAGCCGACAGTGCCGTCATTAATTGCTCCCTGGTGGCCAGCTTTCATCGTAATAGCTTTAATGACCAAAAAAACACCAAAAATTAACAGCAAAGGCATTCCAATTTTTGCAACTTTCTCTACACCTCCGCTCAAACCGCGGCTTAAAACCCATGTGTTAAGCGCAAGGCAGAGCAAGAAGAAAATGATAGCTTCAAAAGGAATACCAGTAGTAGATGTGAAAACATTAAGATAATCGTCGAAAAAGGCTGCCACACTATGCTGGTCCATACCTTTGAAAGTACCGACAGCCGAATGGTAAACATATGACATGGTCCAGCTTTCTATGTAACAGTAATAAGCTGCGATTGCGATATTTGAAAAAATGCCAAAAACTCCGATATATTTCCATATCCAGATTTTAGACAATCTGTTAAATGTAAATGGTGTTGTATGATGCCCGAATTGTCCTCCGTAACGGCCAACCGACCATTCAATAAACAGCAATGGGATACCCATAAGTAAAAAGCAAACAAGATAAGGGATTATGAATGCACCGCCACCATTTTGAACAGCCTGCACGGGAAATCTTAAAAAATTCCCCAGCCCCACGGCATTTCCAGCCATGGCAAGTATCAACCCGACACGAGAACCCCATTGTAAGTTGTTTGTTGCCATAAGTTAAATCTTTAAACTTTGTAATTATTTTCAAATAAACATTTTACAATAATAAAAAATAAAATAATAAGTAAAGTTTTTTTTTGTTTTTAAAACATTTTTTTAGACGGAAAAAAAATTTTCTAAATGTTTTAACCAAGGGTTTTATTAGAAATAAGTTCTCAAATGACCGATTTTGGGTTAATGGATGTTTTAAAATTGAAAAAGGAGAAGTGTGGATTTATACAAAAATATTGTTAAATACTCGCTTATAAGAAAAAAAATATAATTCTAAAAAAATTTTATTACAACTCTTTAACGAGTTTCATATTTGCTTTTGGGTGATATGGAGATTCGACAATTTTTTTCAGATTTAGAAGATTGTTATATGGAGTATCGGTGATGTATGCATTTACAATAGCTTCTGGTATGGAACCTCCCGACTCACAATGGAGCTGATATATCACTTTTGTAACGCCTTTTTTTATAGGTGTTAGCTCCCAGAATCCTATTAGCTTGGGCATCCTGACTATCCCGGGTTTTTCAGGAATGTAATCTTTAACCCCTTTCATGGTGATAGTTACGACTTTGGATGATGTGTCCTGCTTAACATAATAATATGTGCAGACATCCCTGTCAGAGAC
Organism: Bacteroidales bacterium; assembly: GCA_023228145.1. Lineage (NCBI taxonomy): Bacteria > Pseudomonadati > Bacteroidota > Bacteroidia > Bacteroidales > Bacteroidales bacterium. Next base: position 17,490 of record JALOBU010000014.1, read on the forward strand.
AGGCCAGGGGGCTTTGATAATATTGTATGAATATCCGGATGCCTGGTTGATTTTTTTCAGGCGTTCCGCATATGTACACTTATACATCCATTTTGGATAAGCAGGAATACTATCTATCAGCGCAAGGATTGTACTTAGGTTTGAGTTTACAATGACTTCACCTCTGAATTCCTTTACCCCGGAACCTGTTTTTTTGCGTGTGTATATTTTTATACCATCCTGATCAAGTTTGAGTTCCCATGATTGTGCGGATGCAGTAGTTGTAAAGAAAGATAAAAATAAAAGATAAAATAAAGCAATTCCTACTCTCATAAGTTACAAATTATCTATAACGAATAATATATTTCAGCAAAAATAAAAAAAAATTTAGTACCATACGCATACTGAAAAAGTTAGATTATACCAATTGTATTTATTTTTTAAGTCCAAAGACAAAAAATAAATTAAAATGGTTAATACCGATGCTACATGAAAATAGTCCAATATGAAAAAGTCGACATTGGAAAATATTGAATGTGCAATCGGTATTAAATAATCTTTTTTTTATGAAACCAGATAAATATAAGTAAGGCTATCAGCAACATAATTCCCGGGACGACATAATACCCCAGATTCAATTTTAATTCTGCTCATTTAAAATTATAGTATATGATTCTAACTTTATCAATAAGGCAAAGAAAGTAAAAAAGACTGAATTTCTTCAGTCTTTTTAAAATTTACTTATTCAATAACATCTTACTTTTTGCTATTCTGTTTAATTTTTATTTTACGTTTAATGATTTCAGCCCATTTTTCGATGTATTGAAGTTCGCCTATCAAAGCGGGGTTGTTATCGGAATTATAGAATTCCCATACTATCTGAGGTCTTGTTTTTTCCTTAGCGATAAAGCATAACTCCAGTTTATCAATTACCACGGCGCTATTGACTGAACGGCTGGTGTTTAATACTCTGCAATCAGCTATTTCCTCAAGGTTAATATGTTGTTGACTAATTTTGTCGTCATCAAAGCGGAGAAAAAAAACAAAATCAGACGATTCATCTGTGCCGATTAACAGATCACCACAAAATTCATGTTGGGTGATGTTACAATTATTTTGAGATGCATAATCCTGCAATACCCGCAGTTTCTTTTTTATTTTTTTCTTTTTACTGATCCTGAAAAATAATATCAGGAGAATAGTTAAAGCAATAACAATAACTAAAGATATAATGGTTGTCGTATTCATAATTTAAAATATTATAATTAATAAAATCCTAAAGCACTGCAAAGGCAACGCCTAATAATGTTCAATAAAACAGACAGACACCTGATTACCAGAAATTATGAAAGGGAAATAGGATATTTGTTTTTTTGCGCTGTATCAGAAAATCCATTGAATATAAGATATTCCTGCAAAATCTTCGTCCTATGACGCAGCGTATATGTTCATAAATTACTGATAGTTTGCAAAATACTATCCTGATGACTTTAGCTGTCAGGTAGTTTATGTTTTTAACCTGATTTTTACCTGGTACTGTGTGGCAACGAAGGTCAACAAGAGCAAGGGAGGAATAAAAATCCCTTTCTGCTTTAGTCAAATCCACAAAAACAGCGTTGCCGTAATTTGTATTTACGAAACCTGCAGAGATACAGTAAAACAAAATAATAACAAGTATTCCCGTTACCTTTTTAACCTTTTGCATAGTGGTAATAAAGTTTTGCGGCATTTTCCACACAGTGGAAATCAGTCAAAATTTCACAAGTGATAAACTATTTTACCTGCAGACTGTCCAACACTCCTGATTTCTGCAGTTCTATCATTTTTGCATGTTCTCTGGCTCCGCATTCCTTTGCGGGGCATGAGATAACAGGCTCTTTATGTACCCTGTTATCTGCAGGTTCCCATCCTATGGTCAAATATAGAACAAAGAATCCGACAATATATGCCAAAGTTACATGCCAGCCTTTACGAAGCCATAATGTTACATTGCGTGCTTCAGGAAATTTATTGGTAATGGCCACGCCCGCCGAAGACCCGAACCATATCATTGATCCGCCGAAACCAACGGTATATGCCAGCATGCCCCAATCGTAATGGCCCTGTTCCAGACAGAGTTTGGTAAGGGGAATATTATCAAAAACGGCAGAAACAAAGCCAAGTATGAATGCGGTCGTCCAGGAAGCCTCAGGTAATTTTTCAACGGGCATCATGGATGCACAGGTAACAAGACACAGCAGGAATATCGTGCCTTTAACAGCTCCCGGCACTTCTTTCCATGGCAATTTTGTGAAGGTCATCCCGATGATCAAAGCTACCCACACGCCTAAGGCAGGCATATCGTACAAAAAATTGGAAATGATGGCACAGACAAGAATTAATAATACTACCAGGAGTTTTTTCCAGTCGACCTTTGCTTTTATTTCTGAGGTTCTGTCGATAGGTTGGAATTTATGCTGCTGATGCGCCGCAAACCACCCCGTAATAACCAGTGCAACAATAGCGGCAATAAATGCATGAAACACATTTAAAGGACTGACCCCGTCGATCCACATCATGGTAGTGGTGGTGTCGCCGACCACACTTCCCGAGCCGCCGGCATTACTTGCGGCTACTAAAGCAGCGATAAAACCAACATGTACTTTATTTTTAAAGACCACCAGTGCAATGGTGCCGCCAATCAAGGCAGCCGCTATATTATCAAGAAATGAGGAGATAAAACAAACAAAAACAAGAAGTATAAACGGTCCCATCCAGCCTTTAGGTAAGTATTTCGGAACAATGTCCGGAACGCCTGATTCTTCAAATACTTTTGCGAGCACTGCAAAGCCCAGTAATAAGCCCAGCAGGTTCAGCAAAGTGCCCCATTCGCCCTGACGCATCCACTCGCCGGAGGCATCCTTGCCAAAAAGCTGGTCGGCAAATGAATTGGAGCCAAAAAAATGTTCAAATACATGAAAGTCCGGGTCAAATATCAGCTTATAAGCAAATACAACGGTCAATCCTATAACCGCGACCCAGAATGTTTGTTTGTGGAATACAGCCACACCCACAAGTATCAGGGCAAATAAAATAAACTCCAAAGGAATGCTGCCTATAGAAATTCCATCCGTACTGCCATCGGCAGCCATAGAAACAGATGGGATCAGAAACAGGAACAAGGTGATAATGGCAACAATTCCCGAACGAAAAAAAGATTTATTGGGTATCATAGATTTAATTTTTATATGAATAATTAACTGAAAATATTATTGTCCTGCATTAACAATTATATACAGAACCGACCGAGCATAAGGATGCTCAGAAAGTGATTATTAATAAGCGGCTTTGGGTATATTTTCAGACCCGGAGTACGAAAAATGTTTCGATTCCTGTGAAGTATTGAACAGAAGGAGGAACTATAAACGAACACATTTTTAATTCATGGATTCCAGTGTAGCGGAAAGCTGTTTTTATTAGGTTCTTATCTGTCTGATTAAAATTGAATGCTTCAACATTATTCAGGCGGATATCTTTAACACTTTCCTTTCCCGGAAAATTATCAAAAGGATTTGTATCAGAAAACTTTGAGTGAAGATCAACACTTTGATTATCATTTTGATCGTTGGGAGATTCAAAATCATTGGTAAGGGATGCCGTGATTATCTTATTTTGATTATTAATTGGTTGAATTAGTTTATTACGCTGGATGTACCCACTAAAAATTAATAAAACGACCAAAATATAAAATGGCTGCCAATTGAACAGATTAAATTTTCGCTCGTTCATTATTAATCTTTTAAAAAAAGAGACTGAATTAATCCAGTCTCTTTTATTTTTTTATTTTACAAGTAAGCTATCGATGACACCTGTTTTTTGTAATTCAAGCATCCTGGCCTCATCCCTTGCTTTACATTCTTTAGCAGGGCAGGTTATTGCCGGTTCTTTATGACTTTTATTATCTGCCGGTTCCCAATTCATAATAAACAACAAAACAAAGAAACCAACAATATAAGCCAACGTTACATGCCAGCCTTTTCTGAGCCATAGCAAAACATTGCGTGCATCCGGAAACTTGTTGGTAATTGCAACGCCGGCAGAAGATCCAAACCATATCATCGAACCGCCGAACCCCACAGAATATGCCAGCATCCCCCAGTCGTAGTGACCTTGTTCGAGACAGAGTTTGGTAAGAGGAATATTATCGAATACGGCCGAAACAAATCCGAGTATGAAAGCAGTCATCCATGAGGCAGAGGGTAAGGTTTCCACCGGCATTAATGAAGCAGCCGTAACGAGGCACAGAAGGAAAATGGAACCCTTGATTGACCCGCTGACTTCGTGCCAGGGCATTTTACGCATGAATGCCCCGATAATAATGGCAATCCATACGCCAAGGGCCGGCATATCGTAATAAATATTCGATAAGATAGCTCCAACCAGAATCATCAGTACAATCAACAGGCGAACCCAGTCGATTTTCACCCCGGTTTTAGCTTCAGAAGTAATACGCTGAAATTTATCCTGCTGATGAGCTGCAAACCAGGCTATTATTAATAGTGCTACACCTGCAGCAACAAAGGCATGGAGTACATTGAAGGCTGAAACCCCGTCAATCCACATCATGGTGGTCGTAGTATCACCTACCACGCTGCCGGATCCTCCCGCATTGCTTGCGGCAACGATACCCGCAATATAACCGACATGTACTTTGTTTTTAAACACCACCAGGGCAATAGTTCCACCGATCATGGCCGCAGCAATATTATCGAGAAATGATGAAAGAATAAAAACAAAAACAAGCAGCACAAAAGGGCCTTTCCAGTCGTTGGGCAAATATTTAGGGAGAATGTCAGGAACGCCCGATTCTTCAAATATCTTGGCAAGTAAAGCAAAACCAAGCAGTAAACCTAAAAGGTTCAGCAGAATACCCCATTCGCCCTGACGCATGCTTTTATCTTTCAGTTGATCAAGAAAGGAATTTTCTCCAAAAAAATGTTCTGCAAAAGGATAGCCGGAAATAAAAAATATTTTATAAAGGATTATGACCGTCAATCCCGTAATAGCAACCCAGAAGGTCTGTTTGTGGAAAACCGCCACTCCGATCAGTGTCAGAGCAAACAGAATAAATTCAATACGGATACCTCCGATAGAAGCTCCTGCAGAGCCGCCTTCGGCAAAAGCCCAGAATGGGAGCACCAGCGCGATTATTACAAAGAGCACTTTTAAAATGTTTTTAGACATAGTTTTTAGTTTATATGTTATACAATTATTTTACTAAACCTGAGAAACCCATAAAGGCAAGTGAAAGCAGCCCGGCTGTAACCAGAGAGATCGGGAAGCCTTTCATGCCTTTCGGATACCTTGTCGTTTCCATTTGTTCGCGCAAACCTGCCATCAATATCATGGCAAGGGTAAAACCGACAGCAATAGCAGCAGCATAAACCACGCTTTGAATTAGGTTGTAATCTTTTTGAACAGCTAATATGGCAATACCGAGTACGGCACAGTTGGTGGTGATCAGAGGCAGGTAAATCCCTAATGCCTGATAAAGGCTGGGAGCTGATTTTTTCAGTATTATCTCGACAATTTGTACAAGGAAAGCAATGATGAAAATAAAACAAATGGTCTGCATAAATTCGATATGCAGCGGAACCAAAATATAAAATTGAATGAAGTAAGTTACAAAATTGGCGAGTGCCATCACAAATACAACGGCTGCCCCCATACCTATTGAAGTGGAAACCTTGTTGGAAACTCCAAGGAATGGGCATATTCCCAAAAACTGAGCCAGTACAACATTGTTTACAATGAGTGCCAGAATGATTATTTTAATGAATTCCATAGTATGTTATATTTTATGATTTTGCTTTTATTTTGTTGAATGCGGCAATAAGATAGCCATAGGTCAAAAAAGCGCCCGGAGGAAGTATGAACAATAAAATAGTTTTGGCATTTTCACTAACCAGTTTAATGTCAAAGATAGAACCGTTACCTAATAATTCCCTTATAGAGCCCATTATTGTTATAGCAAGTGTAAACCCGATACCCATTCCAAGTCCGTCTAAAATTGCCGGTAAAACCTTGCTTTTCTGTGCAAAAGCTTCGGCACGGCCAAGGATGATACAGTTTACAACAATCAGTGGAATAAATATCCCCAGAGTTTTATAAAGATCAGGGGTATAGGCTTTCATGACCAAATCGACAATAGTAACAAAAGTGGCAATAATAACAATGAATGCAGCTATACGTACCTTGTCGGGAATGAAGTTTTTTAGTAAAGCGATAAACAGGTTAGAGAATACCAGCACAAATGTAGTAGCAGCGCCCATGCCAATGCCGTTAAATGCGGCAGTTGTTACAGCCAGTGTGGGGCATGTTCCCAGTACAAGCACAAAAGTGGGGTTTTCCCTGAAGATACCGTTTGTAAAATGTTTTAAATTGTTCATTGATTACCTCCTTCACTTTTGTTGAAATTTTTCATATATCCGTCATAAGCTTTCTGGGTGGCGTCGCAGAATGCCCGTGATGAGATCGTAGAGGCTGTGATGGCATCTACATCGCCGCCGTCTTTCTTAACCAACAGTTTATAATCTTTCGGGTTTTTACCATTGAACTGGTCTTTCCAGTTGGTTTTCATTTTATCGCCAAGGCCCGGGGTCTCTTTCTGACTGAGGACAGCTATTTTGTTTATGCTGCCATCAGGCATAAGGCCGACCATCAATTCAAAATGTCCGCTGAATCCTTTATCCGTAAATGTTTTTACAGCGTAACCCACAACGGTTTCCGATTTTTTTCCGATATAATAAGTCAGGCCTTCAATATCTTTTGCGTCAGCGGTAGGATCATTGTCAAAAGCCGGTAAAACAGCTTTTAATGCATCTATTTCAGCTTTCTTTGAGGAAATCTCAATAGGCCCTTTTGTAACGTTGTAAACAACGCCTAATGCCGCCGACATCACAAGGGATATCAGGAACAGGCATAATATCATGTTTTTTAATGATGATTGTAGCTTAGCCATTTTTTACTACCTCCCCGAATTTTTTTGGTTTAAAACCTTTATTGATCAAAGGCACGATTGCATTCATTATTAATATGGCGAACGACACGCCTTCCGGGTATGCGCCCCATACCCTGATAAGAACCGTGAGCAGCCCGCATCCGATACCGAATATCACCATTCCTGTTTTTGTCATAGGCGATGTTACCATGTCGGTTGCCATAAAGATGGCGCCTAACATAAGGCCTCCGGCGAGTAAATGGAAAACCGGGTCCACATATTGGGTGGGATCCAGCAGGTAAAGCAGGCCTGTGAAAGCAAAGACAGTTCCGATAAAAGTTACCGGTATATGCCAGGTGATGATCTTGCGTATCAGCATAAAAAGTCCTCCGAGGATCAGCGCGATGGCTGAAACCTCGCCAAACGAACCGCCCATATTTCCAAGCAACATATCAACGTAGGAAGGTACATTCGACATCACATCGGTCATCGAATCTCCTTTGGCGAGTCCTTCTTTAACAACCCCTAAACTTGTCGGGCCGGTAACAGCATCGACAAGCACGGTGCGGTTCACAAGCGGCAGCGGCCAGGAAGTCATGTTGACAGGGAAAGATATCAGCATGAACACACGCCCTATAAGTGCCGGGTTGAAAGGGTTTTTCCCAAGGCCGCCGAAAGTCATCTTTGCAACAGCTATAGAAACAATGGCCCCTACAACGATCATCCACACCGGAAGGTTGCTCGGAACGTTCAGCGCTAACAAAATACCGGTAATTACTGCGGAACCGTTGCCAATGCTATTGGGTTCTTTCAGCATATATTTCTGAATGATAAATTCGACCACCACGCAGGTAAAGACTGATACTAATGTCAGTAACAACGCGCCAATACCAAAATACCAAAAAGAAACCAGCAAGGCGGGTATCAATGCGATGACCACGCCCCACATGATCTTTTTTACCGACTGGTCGCCGTGAATATGCGGAGACCCTGATACTGTTAATAAATTTGCCATAAATAATTATTTTGCTCTGTTTCTGATAATTTGTCCAACTTTATTTTTTGCCATCCTGATGTTTTCAAGCAGCGGCCGGCCCGAAGGGCAGGTAAAAGCACAGGAGCCGCATTCGATACAGTCCGTTACTTTTAGTTCTTCCGCCATTTCTTCCTGACCAATCTCTGAAGTCTGTGCGATGAGATAGGGTGCAAGTCCCATCGGGCATACAGAAACGCATTTTGCACAACGAATGCAGTTTTCTGCTTTTGTGCGTTTGGCTTCATTTTCCGGCATCAGCACCAGCCCGGACATACCTTTTACAACAGGTATCTCAAGCGAATTTACGGCCTTGCCCATCATGGGGCCGCCGTTGATGATTTTTCCTGTTTCTTCTGGGATGCCTCCGGCTTCTTCTAAAAGTGCGCTGATAGGAGTACCGATGCGGGCCATCAGGTTGCCGGGATTTTTAACTGATTTTCCGGTAACTGTTACGACACGTTCAAACAAAGGTTTGTTTTTCTGCACAGCTTCGTAAACAGCAAAAGCAGTTCCAACATTCTGAACCACACAGCCAACTTCAATGGGAAGTTTGCCTGATGGCACCTCGCGGTTGACAATGGCTTTAATGAGCTGTTTTTCGCCGCCTTGCGGGTATTTGACTTTTAATGCACAAACGCTGATGCCGTCATGTTTCCTGGATAGTTCTGTGAGATGTGCGATCGCATCAGGTTTGTTATTTTCAATGCCAATGTATGCCTTGTTTACTCCAAGCGCCTTCATCAGGATTTTTGTTCCAATAATCACTTCTTCTCCTTTTTCGAGCATGATGCGGTGATCGGAAGTGAGGTAAGGCTCACATTCTACTGCATTAATAATCAGATGCTCGGCTTTTTTTCCTTCAGGAACCATCAATTTAACATGTGTGGGGAAAGTAGCGCCGCCAAGGCCGACAATACCTGCTTCTTTGATGCGGGTGATAATATCTTCCTTGCTTAGCGTGATCTCAGCCTTTAGTTCAGGGCTTTTATCAATGCTTTCCACCCATTCGTCACCCTCCACATCAATAATGATGCACTTTTTCCGGTAACCGCTGGCATCGGGGGCATCATCAATTTTTACCACCGTTCCTGAAACGGAGGAGTGGATGTTGGAAGAAATGAACGATGTGCCCTGAGCAATTAACTGACCTACCAATACCTTGTCACCTTTATTCACCAAAGGAGCTGAAGCAGCTCCCAGGCTTTGAGCCAGGGGTATCACGACCGTTTTGGGCAGTGCAATGCTTTTTATCGGTATGCCGGCAGAATGTTTGTTTTCTTCCGGGTGAACACCGCCTAATTTAAAAGTTTTCAAATATGAATCCTCCTGTATGTTTTATTTTTTTATAATTTTCAATTTTCAATGCTCAACTATCAATTTTCAATTTTTAATCCGAAGTGGCGGATTTATTACCTGATAAAATATTTATTTACTGTTATTCTTTTTTGCTGTATTAATACTTTTTCCAATAATTGCGATTAACTCCTCCGTTTCATTATAAATTTCTGATAGTTGACCAACCGGCTTTATAATTTCCTTTTTTTTAACTATTTTTAAAATGACTCTGCATTCTTTCAATTCTTTAAGAACAATTCCCAGTTTATGAATGAAATCGGCTTTGGATTCCGCCGCTTGAGTCTCTCCATAATTTAAAGCAGGTGAATGACAAGCTCTGATTAACTGACCTGCAAGGTAAATTCCCGCTTTTGTGCTTGGTAATGCCTCAACAATATCAATCATTCTGCAAGTAAAATCCACCAGCCGGTCTTCTAAATCAAATTTTGTTTGCATAATTAAAAAAATTTATCTTCCCCAATTAACAATTGAACATCGTTCATTGAACATTGTATATTGAACATTTTATCCTCCATTTTAATTAGTCACAATTTCTTCTGCAGGCGAATCGGCCTCTTTCTTTTTGCGTTCCGGAAAATTGACTTCCCATATAGAATGTGTGGGACAGGATTCGACACACTTTCTGCATAAGGTGCATTTTTCAAAATCAATATAGGCCAGGTTGTTTTCGAGTGTGATCGCTTCGAATTTACATTCTTTGACACATTTTCCGCAGCCAATACAGGCAGCTTCGCAGTTTTTCTTTGCCACGGCGCCTTTTTCCCTGTTAATACAACTGACAAAAATCCTGCGGTCTTTCTTGCCTTTTTTTCTCAGTTCGATGATCTTCCGTGGACAGGCTTTTACGCATGCGCCACAAGCGATACATTTGTCCTGAATAATCACAGGAAGCCCTGTTTCTTTATCCATATACATAGCATCAAACTGACAAGCATCCACACAGTCGCCGCCGCCCAAACAGCCATAAGGACATCCGTTGGAGCCGGAATAAAGGTTATGAATAAAAAAACACGAATTCAGCCCGTCGTATTCGGTTTTGGCTATGGCATTTACTTTGGTGCCGTTGCATCGCAGAACCGCAATCATCGGGTCTTTATCTTCGGCAACCTGTCCGAAAATACCTGCAATGGCTTTCATCGTGGCATTACCGCCGGGAGGGCAGAAAAAACCTTCGGTAGATTCTTTTTTAACGATGCTTTCAGCCATGTTTCTGCAACCGGCAAAGCCGCAGCCGCCACAATTAGCGCCAGGCAGTGCAGCCGCCACTTCATCAATTCTGGGATCTTCGATAACTTTGAATTTTTGTGCAATGAAATATAATATCACCGCTGACAAAATACCAATGACGCTTAGCGTAATAACTGCGAAAATAATTGCAATGTTCACTTGAGTTATTTATTAAATGTTAAACAATGTTAATCAGTATCCGATAAATGTTTCATATATTGAACCCTGTGATACAGAATAGGGTTTTCCGCTTTTTTAAGGCTGAGTTTGCCTCTGAAATCGCTGATATTGTTATAATTTTTCTGTTCCATCCATTTAGTCAGGTCTTCAAGAATTTCCTGAATACGGTCAGCCCCATGCATGTACAAGGCAGAACATAATTGTGCGGTAGTGGCTCCGACAAGCAATTGTTTGATGACACCGCTTGCATCGTGGATTCCTGTTGATGCAGAAATATCGCACCCGGCTTTATCAGACAACAAGGCGATCCAGCGCAACGAATTTCCCATTTCGGCTGGTGTGCTTAAAAGATTGGTGGCTTGCAGGCGCAGTGAATCAATATTGATATCAGGTGTATAAAACCTGTTGAAAAGCACCAGCGCGGAAATACCCGTCCATGAAAACTTCTGAAGCAGGTTGATTAGCCCGCTGAAATAGTAACCTATTTTTAAAGCAACGGGGATCTTTACCGTTTTTCTGATTTTCTCGATAATATCAAAATACATCTTCTCATGTTCGGATCCTGTGGTATTTAAATCGCTGGGCATGATAAATATGTTGAGTTCCAAGGCATCGGCTCCTGCTTTTTCTATATCGCGGGCAATGTTAATCCATTCGTTGAGCGAAACACAGTTGATACTCGCAAAAACAGGAATACTGACTTCTTTCTTTGTGTCTTTTATAAGTTTCAGATATTCTTCAACAGAATTGTGTTTAGTAAAATTTTTGATATAATCAAGCGCCTCAGGATAATTATTGTAGGAATCCGGGTAATCCATGATATGGTTGGTATCCATCATGATCTGCTCTTCGAAAAGAGATTTCAGCACAACGGCTGCGGCGCCTTTTTCCTCAAATTCCTTGATTTTTTCAGGAGATTTAGTCAATCCGGAGCTTGCTACTATCAAAGGGTTCTTTAATTGAAAACCCATGTATTTGGTAGTGAGATTTATCATATTTTTCATTTTATTTTCCGGTGCAAAATTAGAATTTTTATTTACAAAACTTCTATCATTTAATAAAATAATATAGATTTTTTTTTCTCATTTAATATTTATCTAAAATACAGATATTCTTACCTTTAAGACTAAATTGAATTGTATTTACTAAAAATTTATACTAAAAAAGCTACTTTTGCTGCTGCTATGTCACAAAATCACATCTCACACCACGGAATTATAAAAGAAATACATCAGGACAGCATTGATGTATTGATAATCAGCGAGTCGGCCTGTTCGATATGTAAGACAAAACATCTGTGCGGTGTATCCGATAGCAAAGAGAAAATAATAACAGTGCGAAAACCATTGCAGCAATTTGAACCCGGTGAAAATGTAGAAGTTATGATGAGCCAGTCCATGGGAACCATGGCTGTTTTGTTTGCATATATTCTTCCATTTGTGGTTATGATATCCCTGATGATAGCAGAATATTACTCGGGCGTTTCTGAACCTGTTATGGGATTGTCGGTGGTACTATTTCTGGTTGCATATTTTTTTACGCTTTTTACTTTTCGCAAAAAACTGAACAGAAAATTTTCGTTTAGTATAAAAAAACGTTGAAATATCCGAAATGTTATCTTGGTGCTTCTTTCAGATTATTTAATTCCTGTTTTTCCGATTCAATTCCTTTTTTTCCATCCCAGAAAATCTTGCGTTTATAAGTAACATCGCTTGTGATAGTTATGTCTTCCTTGTCGAGGTCATATTCAACGTGACGTTCCTCTATATATAATGTATTGTCATCACCGTCTTTATATTGCGGAAAAATATAGTTGTAAGAAACATTAAAGACACCGGCCTCTGAAACCCTGATGGCTTTGGCAAACTCCACAAGATCGTTGCCGGCCCTGAAAAATAATATGTCTCCGTTGGCATAGCCGCATGCGCCATATTCAAAACTGACGGCAAATATTTTTGACACCCCTGTGAATCCAGTTTTATCAAGCCGGCTGCCCGACAAACAATACTCAAATGTTCCGGAACCAGACATTTCTGTATAGATAGGCGTAAAACTTAATGAGTTTACTATTTTACCGTTACTTATGATCTTTGCAGTCATTTTTAATCCGTCCGCCTCTGATCTTGAAACCGGGGCACAGACAAACAAGCAGTTCTCACCATTTTCCGAAAACGGTATGCTGGCATGTGATATCAGGTTTCCCCAGACATAACCCATATTATATTTCCCATCAATATAAAAACCAACATGATACCAATTTGCAGAAATACCATTCGATACAAAAGATTTCTCAGAAGCGGAAATAATTGTCATCGGAGTTCCTATCGGCAGATTACATACTATAGCTGAATTGGGGGAATCGGCTTTCCTTACATTTACTTTATCCGCAAAAAGAAAAACTTTTGCTCCGTCATTGAATTTGCCATAATTATAGACGCATGTATCCGTCTGGGCTATCGCGGTGAAAACAGCAAGGCACATCATGCAAAAAAATATTCCGGATTTTTTCAGGCTCATATCTTTGGTTTGATGATTCAAAGGTAATCAAAACATTAAATAGTGGAATAAATCTCAGAGTTTTTTAATCGTTGACTTTTAATTAATTTTGCAAAAAATGATTTCATGAAAAAATCTGTTTTATGGATGTTGGCATGGTTGATTTTTGTGATAGCCTGCAATAACAACGGGAAGAAAAATCTTATTACATACAAAGGAAATGTTCAGGGCTCTTTTTTCCTGATAAAATTCTATGCCGGGGCTGACAGTAATTCACTGAAAACAGGCATAGATTCATTGTTTAAAGTTGTGGATCAGACAGCGTCGGTATTCGACAGCAATTCGGTAATATCATTGGTCAACGCCAACCGTGAAACGGAACTCAGCGATCATTTTATCAAACTTTTCAATAAATCGCAGGAAGTTTCTTATGCAACGCAAGGAAATTTTGACATAACTGTTGGTCCTCTCGTTAAAGCATGGGGGTTTTGGAAAAGCAAGGGTGTGGATTTAAGCAAGGAAAATATTGACAGCCTCTTAACTTATGTAGGATATAACAAAATTCGTATAGTGAATACATCTGCGGGAAGACACATATTAAAAGAACATCCCGAAATTATGCTCGATTTTAATGCCATTGCACAAGGATATACCGCTGACGTTGTGGCTGAATATTTCAATAATCAGGGCATGAAAGATTATCTTATCGAGATTGGTGGTGAAGTGAGGGCGTCAGGGAAAAAAGAAAGCGGAGAAAGCTGGATTGTCGGAATTGAAAAACCGGCTGAAAACAGTGATTCCGAACAGGAAATTCAGGAGAAGGTCGAATTGAACAATATGTCGCTGTCAACTTCAGGTAATTACAGAAAATATTTTATTAAGGATGGAATAAAATACTCTCATACCATTGACCCCCATACAGGCTTGCCCGTGAGCCATTCGCTGCTTAGTGTTACAGTGATGTCTGACAATTGTGCCGAAGCAGATGCTTATGCTACAGCATTTATGGTTATGGGTGTTGAAAAGGCAAAGGATTTTTTAAAAAATCATCCCGGTATGGAGGCATATTTTATTTACTCTGAAGATTCCGGAATATTGAATACTTACAAGACGGAGAATTTTATCACCTTGAGTTCTCAAGAGTGATGTTTAGATTTTAAAAATAAGAAGGTTTGTCTTAGAAGAATGATTCGTTTTTATTCGAAAAATCTAAAATGTAACCAAAATAGAAGTTTAAAGAAGAAATATAATCCCTTTTATAGATTTCAGGAGAACGGTAATTGAGTAAACCTTGCACGTATCTTGCTCCTATTGTAAATTTCCCATTAATACGGTAAGAAATATCGGCAATCACACCGACATCAATATTTCGAATATTTTTGTCGTTTTTAACTTCTTTTCTTATAGCTTGTTTGTATGCAGGGAAAGAGCCGCTGACAAGCAAGTCGAAAAAAGGTATGGTGTCAAAAGCCGTTACTGATTCCAACAATGGCACGTGTTGCGAATAATCTTCTATGGTTTTATCTGAAACCAGAAAAGAAACATAAGGGCCAACGGAAAAATATACAGATTTGTAATTAAATTTAGCAAGTACAGGAATCTTGATGTAAGCAAGGTTTGTATATCCTGAAGTTGTTGAAAAAACTCCATCATTTACATAATTACTGATATCACCTATAGAATCCAAAATGTCATTAATATCCATGCCCATCATAGTAATAAGCGGATTGGTGCTCAGTGTTTCTATAAAGGAAGACGTGTCGTACAATGAATACGTTTTTTTTCGTGTGGTATAAAGCAGTTCAGCTGAAACGGAGAACCAATTGTTCACTTTATATTCGGCGGTGGCTCCGAAATGGTAACCCAGATTAAAAAGATTGCCTTTCAGTTCATGTTTTTCAAGAGGAATTATATTCATACCTGCTTTTATCCCTACGTTGTATTTTTGCCCGCTTGCAATCAAAGAATTTAATAACAGAACACTTATTGTCAGAAAGAATAGTTTTTTCATATTTTGGGTTTTTATGCGCTATATCGTGTATTTATTTAACAATAAAAGAATTACGTCATGATTAAAAAATTACTTTGATTAGCTGTGATAATGGCTTTTATACTTCAGGACACATGGATAAAACATAACATCTTCAAAATTATGGTTTATAATTTCTTATATCCAAAGAGCTTGAAATCGTTACTGAAAAGCGAGTTGATTTTTTGTATGGATGCCTCCGACATTTTTTCCAGGTATTTATAATCTGAATCCGATTGTTCATCGGTTAAAAAGTTGATATTGGCATTTTCAAGATTGTATGAGTCGGAAATATCGAGAAATTCCAGCATTTTCTTAAAATCTTCTTCAAAGGTTTCCACTTTGCCGATAAAGTCAACAAAAAGCTTATCATTATCGTGTGTCCAATAATGCGCCGGGTAAAGCGGGAAGCTGGAATTTCCTCCGATCTGTAAAACGTCCTCAGGTTGAAGCAGTGCAACCCAATTGTCAAAGTTGTAGCCTGCCAGCCTCAATTTTTTCTCGTTGGCCTCCAGTTGTTTCATCACGTGATTTTTTATCCATGGCTCAGGATAGGGCATGTCAGGCTGTTCTTTCAGGTCTTTCTGAATCTGAAGGAAGCCGGAATATACTCTGTCATAAGGGTTACGTACAAAAGCAATTTTTTTCAGCGGGAGCAGGCTTTCTGGCAAACCTTTGAAATCGGCAACGGTAATATGCTGATGAACTATTCTTTTCAGATGCACATTAAAATCATAAAAACGGCTGTAAGAACTTTGGTTGAAATATGCCATACGTGTAAACATGGTGGAACTGGCTGTTTTCCATGGCAAAAATATGGCGAACTTTCTCTCGAAATTGATGATCATAATTCGGCTTTACATTAAGCTATAAACTTCTTTTTTACAAAGATAGAAAACATCATTCACATCAGATTATGTTAGTAAATAATAATCTTTCTTGTAACATTAAATGATTTGCCAGTAACCGTGATAAAATAAATACCGCTTTCAGGCAAATCAATTTTTATAGTATTCGTTTCTATTTTTTCACTCTGTACTAATTCTCCTTGCAAACTATAAATTTCACAATTTACGGTCTCATCAATTGTTTTTGGAATTTCTAAATATACTGTGCCGCTGCTCGGGTTCGGGTAAATAATAAATTCTCCGTTTTCAATATCATTATTATTTATCCCTGATATTCCCGAGCCATCTGTTTTAATCAGGTAAATATCATAATTATTACCAAAACTATTTGTGATTCCTGAAATGATATAGCCCCCATCATTAGTTTCCCTTATGGAGCCTGCCATATCATCTCCGGAACTGCCAAATGTTCTTGTCCAGAGAGTATCACCATTTGAGTTAAATTTAATTAGATATACATCTTTTCCGCCCGAGCCATAACTTTCGGTAGAACCAACAACAAGAAAGTTATTGTCGCTTGTTTTTATTATGGAATATGCATTATCAGCATTAATACCACCAATAGATTTCTCCCATATCAGTCCGCCACTATTTGTAATCTTTACCAGATATACATCGTAGCTTCCTGCTGTCAAATTATAAGTGGTTCCACATAAAAGGTAATTTCCATCATTATCTTCGCAAATTGAGTAAAATTCATCATATGATGCCCCCCCATAGGTATTCATCCATAAGGTATCGCCGATACTATTTGTTTTTATAACTAATCCATCAGCACCAGGCGTGCCCCCGATTTCTGCTACACCAACTAATATAAAGCTATCAATATTAGTTTTAATAATGCTATTGGCAACATTAAAATCTTTCTTTTCATAGGTTTTTGTCCAAAGTGTATCACCTAAATAATTTGTTCTAATTAAATAAGCTGCAGCAAATCCAACAGCGAAACTGCTGGTTGCACCAGAGATAATATAGCCAGAATCTTCACATATTTCAACCTCAAAAGCTTTGTCATCTAAGCTTCCACCATATGTTTTAAACCAAAGCGAATCTCCATTATTGTCAATTTTCATCATAAATGCATCAGATGCGCCAGCTCCAAAACTTGAAGTTCCACCTACAATTATGTAACAATTGTCAAGTGTCTTTTTTATGTCAGTAGGGAAATCCCATCCGTTTCCCCCATAGGTTTTTGTCCAAAGTTCATTCCCATTTGCATCGGTTTTTAAAATATAAATATCATTTGAGCCATTTCCATAGCTCATAGTTCTGCCGGCAATAATATAACCGCCGTCATCCGTTTGCAATACGCTGCTGCCTCCATCATCGTATTGGCCGCCATAATGCCTCTGAAACATTATCTGCGCATCTGCCGCCTGTGTTACGAGCAGGAGAATGGTTAATAAAATGATTTTTGTTTTCATAATTTATTTTTTTCTGCTTACTGTTAACTGATTTTCCCATCATGCACCACCCGCTGCGCATACATCGGGTGCTGGCCGAGGTATTTTTCGTTGAATAGATAAAGGTTGTCTGGGTTATCGATTGCTGGGGCGTGTAAATCATATTCCAAATGTGGATCGCTATTCCCAAAATCGAAATCATGTTTCGGCAAAGTTGTTATTATAGGATTTGAAGGGTTCATAAAATTAATCATTTTAGAACCAGTGGCAGTAGGATAAGTATCTCCTGAAAAGGGTAATAGCATGGATTGATTTTGAGCAAATAATCCGCATTGAATTGACCAGATAACAAAAAATAAAATGCCTTTGGCATGCCTGATTTTTTCTAAAGATTTCATTGTATTAAAATTTAATATATGATTATTTTATTAGTAACAATTTTCTTTTTTTCTGTAAATCGAATAAAGTATATACCCTTTTGACATTTTGATAAATCAATCAATAACTTGTCCTGAGTTTCAGTGTTAACATGATTCTTATAAACTACCTGCCCTTGCAAATTAAAGATTTGTACAGAACAATTTTTATCGGCAATATCCTCCCATTGTATTGTAAATAATCCATCAGAAGGATTAGGATATACTTTTAATGAACTACCTGTCAATATTATTTTTTCAAATCCTGAAACACCATTCTCATCTGTCTTAATTAAATAAACATCATAATAATTGCTAAAACTTTTTGTATAACCAGCGATGATGTAACCATTATCATTTGTTTGTTGTACAGAGCCGCCCCAATCATAACCCATACCTCCATATGTTTTAGTCCATTGAACAAGTCCATTTTCATCAGTTTTTATAATAAACACATCCCCACCTCCTGCACCATAACTTTGTGTTGAACCTACTATTATAAAGCCATTTTCATTAGTAAGTAATATATCTGCACCAGTTTCATTATTAGTGCCACCATATATTTTTGTAAAAAGTGAATCACCGTTTGCATCAACTTTTAATAATTTAATATCTGAGAAACTACCTGCCTCTGTAAAGGTTCCCAATACGGCATATCCTCCATCAATTGTACTAATAATTGTTGAGCCATAAGATAATCCTATCCGAAATTCATATTTTTTTTCCCATAACAAGTCTCCCATATTATTGGTTTTAATTAGTACCATGTTCTTACTACTCGACATATCAAATCCCGATATAATAAATCCGCCATCAATCGTCTGTAAAACAGAATATCCATTGTTAAACGCAGTTCCACCATAAGTTTTTGTCCAAATAGTATCTCCTGTTCCATTAGTTTTTATTAGATATATATTGCCTGTCCCGATACCATAACTCATAGTTCCACCAGTAACTATGTAGCTATTATCATTGCAAACATCAACTCCAGATGCTCCATCATCCTGCACCCCTCCATAAGTTTTAAACCATAGTGAGTCTCCATTACTGTCAATCTTCATCAAAAAAGCATCTGATGCACCCGCTCCAAAACTGGATGTCTCACCTGTAATTACATAGCAATTATCAAGAGTTTTTTTCATATCAAGTGGGGCGTCCCACCCGTTTCCCCCATAGGTCTTTGTCCAAAGTTCATTTCCATTTGCATCGGTTTTTAGAATATAAATATCATTTGAGCCATTACCATAGCTCATAGTTCTTCCGGCAATAATATATCCTCCATCATCTGTTTGTAATACGCTGCTGCCTCCATCATCGTATTGGCCGCCATAATACCTCTGAAACTTTATCTGCGCCCCCGCCATTTGCGAAAGCAAAAGTGTCACAATAAGTAAAAAGGTTTTTGGTTTCATAATGTGATTTTTTTATAAATATTAATTGTGCCTAGTTATGTAAACTAAATGTTAATAAATGAGGTAAATATGGTTTTATTTTAAATTCAAAAAATAATTTTATGTGTTTTTTTATACCATTTATAATACAAATACTTACAAAAATATGAGGTTTGAAATATTATAAAATTAATTGTTACCATTAATCAAGGTATATAAGATATTTATGGGGCAAATATAATATATGAAATATTAAAAAGCAAGTAAAGTATGGATTTGTAGCACGTCTTTGCTTCGACAGGTTCAGCAAGCATGTACTATTTCACTTTGGTATTAGTATTCATAACTCTCAAAAAAATAAAATAAAATTTCTGTCGTTTTGTCTTTAGCATTAAATTTGTAAAAATTTTACAATTATGATATATTTCCTTACTAATATTATTCTTACTACACTTTTTGCAGGCAACATAGCATTACATCAGCCTTCCAGCCAGATAAGCAACCTACAATCAGGATATAAAATAAGGGCAAAAATAACCGGTGTGGCCGACAGCAATTGCTACCTCGGGCATTATTACGGGCAACACCAATATATTGACGATACTGCTAAAGCCAACTCTAAAGGGGAATTGTTATTTGAGGGTGCCGAACCTCTCCCCGGAGGCATATATTTTATTGTAACTCCTAAAAAAAGATTTTTTGAGTTTATTATCAATACAGAGCAGGAATTGACTCTTGAAACAGACACTTCTGATTTGGTTAAGAATATGAAGATAAAAGGTTCGAAAGAAAACCAATTATTTTATGAATACCTTAATTATGCTAATGAAGGACAAAAGATATTCAACAATCTGAGGAAGAAGTATGAATTGCTAAAAGACCATAAAGACTCACTCGAAGTAATTAAAACACAAATGGAAAAAGCTGAGTCTGATGTAAAAAATTATAAAATTGATTTTATAAAAAAACATCCGGATACATTTATTGCCAGGGTTTTTATAGCTTCACGCGACCCGGAACTTCCCGAGATACCCATACTTCCAAATGGAAGGCCGGATTCTGTTTTTCGTTACTATTACTTTAAAAATCATTACTGGGACAATATAGATTTTAGTGATGACAGAATACTTAGAACTCCCGTATTCTATAACCGCATCAACAATTATTTTACTAACCTGATTATGCAGCATCCTGATACCATTATTGCGGAAGCAGATAAAATTGTTGAGAAAGCACGTGCCAATAAAGAAATGTTTAAATATGTGGTGTGGTATCTTACTTATACTTATGAAACTTCCAAGATCATGGGGTTTGATGCTATTTTTGTCCACATGGTCGAAACCTATTATATGACAAACCAATGCTATTGGATGTCGGCTACCACATTGGAAAATATTGTAAAACGTGCAAAAAAATTTAAACCCATATTACTTGGCAAAGAAGCCCCTCCTCTGATTATGCAGGACACCAGCCTTCAGTTGCAATCCCTTTATGCCATTAAAGCCGCATATACCGTATTATTGTTCTGGGACTATGAATGCGGGCATTGTAAAACTGAAATTCCCAAGCTTGTTGAATTATATAAAACAAAAAAATCGGAATTAGGTATAGAGGTATTTGCTGTTTGTACAGATACCAACATGGCAGAGATGAAGAAATTCATACGAAAAAACAACATGCCTTTTATCAATGTAAACGGCCCGCGTGCCGTTACCCCGCACTTTGCCGAAACTTATGATATCTACAGTACGCCTGTAATATACCTGCTCGACGACAAAAAGAAGATTGTTGCCAAACGTATAGATTATGAACAGGTTGAGGAAATAATCCACTATGATATGAAGGCTAAAAGCCGTCAGAAATAATTTTGCAGGTTTTACTTTCTATGTTTTTTTATAGCTATCAAATTATCAGATTTTGAAAAAAAATTCATTTGTAACCTTCTGCGTTATTTTATGCTGCCTGACTCTAAAGGCACAGAATAACCCCAAAAAGGCATTAGACCATTCCGTTTACACTTCATGGAAAACCTTAAAAAATGTCCAAATCTCAAACGACGGCAAGTGGGTTTGTTATGAAATAAACCCGTTGAAAGGCGATGGATGGCTTTATTTTGTCAATCCTTCAAAAAACATAAAAGATTCTGTAAGCCGCGGATGTGATGCCCGTTTGTCTCACAATTCCGACTTTATCGTATTTAAAATTAAACAGCCGGAAGACACTATCAGAAAGCTGAAATTAAAGAAAACCAAGGATGAAGACCTTCCCAAAGATTCAGCAGGCGTATGGATAATGAAAACAAGAACACTGAAAAAATTCGATAATGTAAAATCATATAAAACAGGCAAAGAGGGAGGTGGATGGATTGCCATACTGCTTGAAGAGAAAAAAGAAAAAAAATCGCAAAAAGACTCAACAGAAAGCGCAGATAGCACCCAAAACAAAAAAACAGAAATAAAAAAAGAAAAGAAAAAATCGCCTAAGCAAACGGGCACGGACCTGTTAATATACCATCCTCACAACGAAATCATTTTAACCAATAAATTAGTAACAGAGTATGATTTTTCAAAAAACGGTGCTTTGCTCTCTATGATTTCCGTTAAAAAAGATTCTGTTGACAGTGTGGCGGTTTCTGTTTTTACTGCTGATAAAAACAAGATTGATACTGTTTTTAAGATGAATGGTATCGCTAAAAACATTGCTTCCGATGAGGCGGGAAAACAAATGGTTTTTCAGTATTCGTCCGATACAGGAAAGGTGAAACAATACGTGATGAATTACTGGAACCACATGCTGAATCACCCAAAAACTATAATAGATACCATAAATAAGAGTTTCCCTCAAAACTGGAATATGAGCGATAATCAGCAGCCCTGGTTTTCGGAAGACGGTGAATTTATTTATTTTGGCACAGCCCAACATTCAATACAGGAGCAGGAAGACACCCTGCTTGAAGAAGAAAAAGTGAAACTCGATTTATGGAGTTGGACAGACGGGCGCCTGCAGACAGAGCAGCTTAAAAGCCTCGATAAGGATAAGAAAAAAACATATCTTGCCGTTTTTTCATTACGCGATGCTGTTATGGTGCAACTGGCGGATTCCCTTATTGATAAAGTCAGGATCTTGAAAAAAAATACAGGCATTGCTCACGCATCAGCAGGAATTCCTTATCAGAAACTTTATTCGTGGGAAACACCCTCTTATGCTGACCATTATATCGTAGATGTAACAAACGGGAATAAAAAACTAGTACTAAAAAAACATCAGTATGATGTTATGATTTCACCTTTCGGCAATTTCCTATTGTATTATAATAGTGATGATTCAACATGGAATGCCTATTCGGTGAAAAATAATACGCATACATGCCTCACAAAAAATATTCCTGTAAATTTTTATGATGAAGAAAATGATGCCCCTGAAGAGCCTTCTCCTTATGGTGTTGCAGGTTGGGCGGAAAATGATGCCTGTGTTTTTATTTATGACAAATACGATATCTGGAAGATAGATCCGCTGATGGCTGTTGCCCCTGTCAACATTACAAAAAACGGCAGGAGCAATAAACTTGAATACCGTTTTGTCCGCACCGATAAAGATGCTGAATTTATTGATATAAAAAATCCAATGCTTCTGAGTGTGTTCGACACACAGACGCGTAGCAGCGGTTTTGCAGCACTTAATCTGAAAAAAAACGAAGCACCGCAAAAACTAATATTCGGGGACTTCCAGATGAATTTTATTGCCAAAGTAAAAAACGCCGACAAGGTGCTTTTCAGCAAACAGTCGTTTATTCAATATCCTGATGTTTTATATAGCGGTATGGATTTTTCAAAACCCATACAGGTTTCGGATGCCAATCCACAGCAGCAAAACTATTACTGGGGAAGTGTGGAACTTGTTCATTGGACTTCTTATAACGGTATTCCACTGGAGGGTTTATTATACAAACCCGAAAATTTTGATGCTACTAAGAAATATCCCGTTATCGTATATTTTTATGAACGCTATGCCGACCAGCTTAACTCACATTGGATACCATCGCCGAGCCGTTCGATTATCAATCCTGCAATATACTGCAGTAACGGGTATGTTGTTTTTATGCCTGATATCAGGTACAAGTCCGGATACCCGGGGCCTTCGGCATACGATTGTGTGGTGAGCGGCTCCGAATACATAAAAACTTTCGGCTTTGTTGACAAAGACAATATCGGCATACAGGGCCAGAGCTGGGGGGGATATCAGGTGGCATACCTTGTTACGCAGACAAATATTTACAAAGCTGCCATGGCGGGCGCCGCCGTTACCAATATGACCAGCGCCTATGGCGGTATACGTTGGGAATCAGGCATGAGCCGCATGTTTCAGTATGAAGAATCTCAGAGCAGGATAGGGGCCACCCTTTGGGAAAAACCAGAATTATATATGCAGAATTCTCCTTTGTTTTATGCCGACAAAGTGACAACGCCTTTGCTGATGATGAACAACGACAACGATGGTGCTGTGCCATGGTATCAAGGTATAGAATTTTTCAGCGCCCTGCGCCGCCTCGATAAGCCTGTGTGGATGCTCAATTATAACAACGATGCACACAACCTCGAAAAGTGGCCAAACCGTATTGACCTAAGCATAAGAATGAAACAATTTTTTGACCATTACCTTAAAGGAGAACCTATGCCAGAGTGGATGAAAAACGGAATACCTGCTTTGGAAAAAGGAAAAACACTTGGTTACTAAAGAACAGAATATTTCGTCTTTATAACTTTTTGAGCGCTTTCATCGCCCTGTTGCGAAAGCCAGCAGAAGCCTCGTCCATGCTAAACTCCAATGATGCTCTAAATTCTGGTTTTAACTCCGGCTCATACTTACAAAACTTTTCAATAATAGCGATGCAGTAATACCTTATTGCAATTGCTTCTTTGGGGGAGATAAGCCAGTCAAAACATGTCTGTAAGAGCATTGCATTATCTTTTACAAGGTTGAAGTCAATTAATTCTGTAATTATCTTTAGAAAATTTCTTTTAACGCCATCAACTTCCGACTTTACAGTTTTTTCAATTACTTCCTCAAGGTATGATAAAATCAATGAAGGATTTTTCTCACAACACAATTGAACCACGCGTGCAGCTCTCATGCAGAGGGGATAGGGTTCATTAAAACAGAGATTTAACACAAAAGCAAAATGTTCGGGATTATTGCCTACGGCTTCCACAGCCATATCTGCTGTATTTCTCCCCGAATCATACAAACCCGAAGCAAAATCAGGCAACTTATTTGTTTTTTTATCCAAACTTAAAACTCTAACTCTTAACTGTTTACTGTTTACTGTTAACTATTTAAACACCATATTTTTCTTCTCAGTAATCTTCTCGCAATAATGGCATTTCAGTTTGGATTCATCCTTATTTATCACTTTAAATTTTGTAGGGACATCTTCAACATTTGTGATGCAGTTAGGGTTTACACATTTTACAAATTCGTTGATATCATCCGGAATTTCAACTTTCTTTTTTTCAACAACATGATAGTCTTTGATAACAATGAGGGTTGCAGAGGGGGCCACCAGAGCTATTTTGTTGATTTCAATGGGTTCAAAAAACTTATTGCTTACTTTGATGATGCCTTTTTTTCCGTATTTGCTACTATCGAGGTTGGTGCCGAAAAGGATTTGCTGGTCTATCAGGTCAAGATTAAGGATTCTGATAACCTGAAAAACACTCTGAGTCGGGATGTGGTCAATAACGGTTCCGTTTTCTATGGCAGAAACCACAAGCTCTTTTCTTGGTTTATTATTTGCTTCCATTTTTTTAAACTCCTAAGATTAATTTTAACAATGCCTGGCGTACAAACAAGCCGTTTAATGCCTGCTGGAAATAATATGCCTGTGGCATTTTGTCCACATCTTCATCTATTTCATTCACACGCGGCAGGGGATGCAGTATTTTTAAATTTGGTTTTGTGTCTGTTAACAGACTTTTACTTAAAACATAAGAATTCTTAACTTTTTCATATTCAATGGGGTCGGAAAAACGTTCGCGTTGTATGCGCGTCATATAAATAATATCAGCTTTAGGAATCGCTTCACTCAGTTCGGTGTATTGGTAATACTCCAGTTTTTTTTCTTTGATGTGCATTTTGACCGAGCTGGGAAGTTTCAGTTCCAGCGGGGAAACCAGATGATAACGGCAATTGAAGTTGGTCATGGCAATAACCAGAGAATGCACAGTGCGCCCATATTTCAGGTCGCCAACAAACACGATGTCGAGCTTATCGAGTTTGCCCTGTGTTTTTCGAATTGAATAAAGGTCGAGCAGGCATTGTGTCGGGTGCTGGTTGGCTCCGTCGCCAGCATTGATGATAGGTTTGGACCCTACTTCGCTCGCATATCTGGCGCTGCCTTCCTTTGGGTGTCTCATTACTATCAGGTCGGAATAGTTGCAAACGGTAAGAATAGTGTCTTTCAGGGATTCGCCTTTTTTAACGCTTGAGCTGGAGGCATCAGAAAAACCAATGACTTTTCCGCCAAGGTAATTCACAGCGCTTTCAAAGCTTAGGCGTGTGCGTGTGGAGGGTTCAAAGAATAAAGTAGCGACCACTTTGCCGTTGAGAATGTTCTGAACGGGTTCACGTTCAAAGGTCTCGGCTGTGTCGAGCACATTAATGTAATCTTCTTTGGTGAAGTCATCAATGGATATTAAGCTTCTGTTTTTCATTATTTGGTGTTTACGTTATTGTGGGTTTTCAAAAATACTTTTTTTTAATATAAAGATAAAAAAAAAAGGCGACTTTCGTCGCCTGAATTTTACTGACAGCATGAGCATCCGCTCTTAACCAGGTTGTGTTTTACCAGAAAATCTCCGATAACATCTTCGAGGTTGGGGCGTCCTATTTCCTGCAGGTCATAACCAACTTTCACCGTAGGTTTGTTAATTTTTACGATACGGTTCAGGTCAATGGGTGTGGCAATCACAACAGCGTCGCATGGTGTGGCGGCTATGGTCTTTTCCAGGTCTGCTATTTGTTGTTCACCGTACCCCATGGCTGGCAAAAGTGTTCCAATGTTGGGATAAATTTTAAATGTTTCTGCCAGTTTGCCAACGGCATAGGCTCTTGGGTCAACCAGTTCGGCAGCACCGAATTTCATAGCTGCCACTGTGCCTGCACCGATTTTCATTTCACCGTGGGTGAGGGTAGGGCCGTCTTCTACAACAAGAACTTTTTTACCTTTAATCAGTTCAGGCTTATCTACCGTCAGTGGCGAGGCACCGTCAATTACAACAGCTTTTGGATTTACCTTGCTGATGCTTTCGCGAACAGTTTGAATATTCTCGGGAGCTGCGCTGTCCATTTTGTTAATTACAACTACGTCAGACAGGCGTAGGGTAGTTTCACCAGGATAATATTTTAACTCATGCCCGGGACGATGCGGGTCAACAACAGTGATGAATAAATCCGTTTTGTAAAATGAAAAATCATTGTTGCCACCATCCCATAATATCACATCGGCTTCTTTTTCAGCTTCACGTAAAATGGCTTCGTAATCAACGCCGGAATAAATCACATTACCACGGACCACATGTGGTTCGTATTCTTCCATTTCTTCGATGGTGCATTTGTGTTTTTTGAGGTCTTCCACTGTGGCAAAACGTTGTACTTTTTGTGCGTTGAGGTCTCCATAAGGCATGGGGTGACGAATGGCAACAACCTTAAGCCCCATATCCATCAAAATCTCAATAACGCGGCGTGATGTCTGGCTTTTGCCACAACCTGTGCGCACAGCACAAACGGCAATCATAGGTTTGCTGCTTTTTACCTGAGTTTGTTTCGGTCCAAGCAACATAAAATCAGCGCCGGCAGTATTTACAATGGCGCTAATGCCCATAACTTTCTGGTAAGTAACATCGCTGTATGCAAATACGCAGATATCTGCATTGAGCTCTTTTATCAGTTTGGGCAAATCATTTTCCAGATATATTGGAATGCCATCAGGATAGAGGTTTCCGGCAAGTTCTTTGGGATACTTTCTTCCTGCAATGTCAGGAATTTGTGCGGCTGTAAAGGCAACAACATTGTATGCTTCGTTTCCCCTGAAGTAGGTGTTGAAATTATGAAAATCCCTACCCGCAGCTCCAATAATAATAACATTTTTTCGGTTCATATATATTTTTTTGGTTTGTATATAATGTTTTATGCAAAGATATAGCTTTAAGTATTAAGAAATTAAAGAGATTGAAAATTTTTTTATTCTGTAACGGTTAATAAACCTTATAAGTCAGCAGGGGCAAAGTATAGGTAATAATCAATAAAATATCATTTTAAAATAAAAATTTGTTAGATATTTAGATTAATACCTTATTTATTCTCTAAAAGAAATAATTTATATTTATAGATGCAAAGAATTTTATTTCAACTTTTTTATTCTTTTCAGATATTCCTTGGTAAAAAAGCTGTACCATTTGTCGTTGTTGGTATATTCGGCAACAGTAAGTTTGGGATTTAAGGTATTTCCGGCTTTAAAATCCCTGATGGCATAAGCATTTCCCAACGCCACTTGCTGAAATTTTGTTGCTGATTTTACAGTATTACGTTGCTTCAGCATTTTAAGCAAAAACAAGGCATTTTCAATTTCTCCCTTATCCGTCAGCCATGTGAGCCCATAAGAAACAAAAGCAGATTCATAATTGGAAATGTACAGATGCAGCGGCAAATGAGAGATACCATAATCACTGATTTCATTTTCATTAAAATAAGCCGTTAGCTTATTGTATGTTTCAATGGCTTTCAGATAATTATTGTTTTTAACAAACTCATGACATTGATTATACTGTATTTGATAATTTGCAGGTTTTTCCGCATTAGCTAAGCCTTTTTTGGCAAGCATATCGCTGATGCCGCAATCAAGGTTGTTTTCAATGACTTTAAGGGCTTCAGAATATAATGATAGTGCTGTAATGTAATTGTTGGCGTTTTCATCTTTTATTGCCGAAGCAATTTTGGTGTCGTATTCTTTTTGGGCATTCGCACATTCCTGGCTGAATATGGCTTTTTTAAGGTTTTCTATCCGCAGGGATAGTGTTTCATCGTTCTGCAACTCATAATTTTTTTGCTCATCAATCACTTGTTTTAATATATTTCTGGCTTTTTTGAGGTTATTGTCAGTCACATCTTTTTCTGCTATGTCAAGGTCGAGCAACATCACTTCCTTCTTTGAATTTTTAAGCAGTTCGGGAAGCAGGCGGTCTTTTTTTACAGGGTATTCATCTTCAATAGATTTTGCGTATAAAAACTCTTTAAAAGCTTCCCGAAAGTTTTTGGCTATCATTTTTTCTTTTCCCCTTCGCATTGCAAGGTAATATTGTTCAATGCGTACTTTTTGCATCAGCTCCAGTGCATCCTGATTCTCTGTAATATAAGTTGAATATTTTTGCTTGTAATTTAAAGCCTTTGATGTTTCGGATTCCGCTTCGTCATAATTTTTTTTATTAAAAAGATTTTCGGCTGTTGTGATATAGGACGCATAAATCCCTTTATGGCAGTCCCTTTTGATTAGCTCAATGGTATCATTACAGGTGACGGATGAAATGCTGTTGCAGAATGTTTCTGCTTTACCCACAGCAGTGAGTGCCTCGGTATATTTGTTGTCCAACAGCAGCCCTGCAGCAATATTCATGTCATACCACTGTATGGCATTCGCCAGATCGTATGCTGCACGGAGTGTGGCATTGTCAAAATTTTTAAAAGAAAACAATTTCTGAAGTTCTTTTTTGGCGTCTTCCACTTTATTGTTTTCGTATGCAATCAGTGCTATATAAAATTGTGATGGCCCAAACACAGGATTATAAGCCAACGATTTTTCAAAAGCATTTTTTGCTTCCTGAATCTTTTTATTGTTGTATAAATTTACTCCTTTATTGTAATATGCTTCATGAATTACAGATTTGGTGTAGTCAAGCTGGCTTTGAATCTGCTGATGGTTTTTAGCGATGTCAAAAAGTTTACTACTAAGTTTCAGGGGGTCGAAAGATTCAATATGAAGTGCTTTCCAAAAAGCTGCGCCGGCGATATTGTCTGTTTTAGCTTTCAGGCTGTTCATCAGTGCTTGCGTTTTTTCAAGATTCTCAAAATCATTGGAGTTGATGGTAGATAGTTGCTTACTTATATTATCAAGGTCAAGGTCTGCAAGATAATATTCGTCCACAAGCACGGCTTTTGTTCTAAAACGGTTGCGCGACTCATTGTCATAATAGAACTTGGTGGTGTGCACAAGGAAGTTATATGAGTTTGCAAAAATGGAGTCATTATAAAACAATACCGTTTCGTTATATGCAGGAGAGAAATTGGTTCTGGGCTGTGTGAACTCGGCGATGGCAGGGCCGTTTTTACGACTCAGCGTGGAAGTAAATTCGTATTTTGAAGGAAACACTACCTCTGACATGTTAAAACCTTTGTAAAAAATATCGCCGTTAAACAGGATGTTTTGATATTCAACAAATATTTTTACAGTGTTTTTTTCCCGGGTTATTTTTACATTTTCATCTATAGTAAAAGTTATCTTCGTTTGATGTACGGGTTTGGGGATAAATTTTGCGATAACGTCTATAAACTCGTTGATAACCTGTTGGCTTTCTTCGTTATTATTGATATATGAAAGCAGGTATGACTTAGTCTGATCCGACTGGAATAATATCTGTGTTTGTGCTCCTGCATTGAAGCAATAACAAATGAGCATTAGCAGTAAAATGCGTATTTTCATATCAAGGTTTTGTAATGTTTTCTATTGCAAAAATAGCAATTTTAACAGAAGTTGTTTTATATAAGCATACAGGATTTACACACTTAAGTTACAAACAGAAACAATGTTTATGTTTTACAAAATAATTGTTAAATAGCAGATTAATAAGACTCATTGTTGACATTTATCTTTGAAGTCTTGATAAGGTGTAACGAATTAAAAATGAGGCTGCCTTTAAAGTTATTATTGTGATAACTTTTAGGGCAGTTTCAATTTATGTAATTTGATGACAGTTATGCCCGAGGAATTTGTCTTTAATAATGTATAATCTGCTAGTTTAGGGAAAAATCTTAAACAGGCCATTATAAAAGAGTTAAAAAAAACTAATAACTTTCTTATTTTTAAAGACGGATAATAATTATTTTTGACCTCAATTTATAAATTAAAAAATATGAGTGGTTTTTTTGGATGTGTTTCAAAAGAAGATTGTGTTAAAGATGTATATTACGGTACTGATTACCACAGTCACCTCGGCACAAAAAGAGCGGGGATGGTTTTTTATTCTAAAGAAAAAGGTTTTCAGCGTGCCATTCACAGTCTTGAGGATGGTTATTTCAGAAATAAATTTGAAGAAAATCTAAAAAATTTTAAAGGCAATATTGGAATTGGTGTCATCAGTGATACAGAGTCGCAACCAATAATAGTTTCTTCACATCTGGGATGGTTTGCAGTTGCTACGGTAGCCAAAATTGCGAATATCGATGAGCTGCAGGCGCGTTTTATGAAGCAGCACCGTTTGTTCACTGAAATAAGCCAGGGAGCTATAAATTCAACTGAACTTGTGGCTATGCTGATAGCTGATAAAGATGATTTTGTGTCAGGGATAGAACATGTGTATGAAACTGTTAAAGGATCCTGTTCCATGCTGATAATCACTTCGGATGGTATTTATGCGGCAAGGGACAAACTTGGCCGAACACCTATAGTAATTGGAAAAACGGACAACGCTTTTGCTGCCAGTTTTGAGACCATTGCTTTCCCGAACCTAGGTTTTGAAATAGATAAATATCTGGGTCCGGGCGAAATTGTTAAGATAACTGCCGAAGGTTGTGAACAACTCCGTAAACCTAATGATAAAATGCAAGTATGCTCTTTTTTATGGGTCTATTATGGCTATCCTCCCTCGTATTACGAAGGCATCAATGTTGATGAGTGCCGTTATAATTGTGGGAAAGCGCTGGGAAAAGATGATACTGTGGAAGCCGACTTTGTTGCAGGAATACCCGATTCTGGAATCGGCCATGCTTATGGTTACAGCAATCAAAGACAACTACCCTTAAAGAGGCCGTACATCAAATATACACCCACATGGCCGCGTAGTTTTATGCCACAAAATCAAGTTACAAGAGACCTTGTAGCAAAAATGAAACTTATTGCAAATAATTCTATAATTAAAGGGAAAGGAGGAGTATTTCTGGATGATTCAATTGTAAGGGGTACCCAACTAAAAGATAATGTACGTGCTTTATGTATAGCAGGAATTAGTGAAGTGCACATGCGCATCGCTTGCCCGCCGCTGACATACCCCTGCCTGTTTTTGAATTTCAGCCGTTCCCGTTCCAACCTTGACCTGGCAACACATACTGCCGTAAAACAATTGCTCGGGAAAGAAAACACGGATATGACAGCATTTTCGAATTGCACTACCGAAGATTATAAAGCAATGGTGGAGCAAATAAAGCGGAATATGGGATTCACATCACTTGCATTCCAGAAACTCAATGCTCTTGTTGATGCCATTGGCCTTCCAAAAGAGAAACTTTGTACTCATTGCTGGGACGGCAGCAGTTACTTTTAATTTCTTGGGGATTTAATAAACAGTTTAACGCACTATTGGACAATTGCAGATAGACACTGAATTATTTGATATAATATAAAACAAATTTTTTCTCAGTAATAAATTAGAAGAGGCTGTTTCGGTTTTGAGATAGCCTCTTCTCTATCTGATAATGAACAGAGTTTTGTAAGAAACAATTACATACCCTTTGATAATAGAAATCCTGCTATTTCTTTTTGCCCGACTTCCAAAGCCCATGCAGAAGGGTTATATTGATCTTTGTATTTTATACATTCGTAGGTAAATGCCCCAGATGTAACACTTCCACCCAATGTTTTAACAGTATAGTCCGGGTTAAATTTCCATAACATTTTTTCGGCTAATAATTTCACAACCTCCATGGAGCCGGCTTCAATTGCCCAATATATTGGTGTTTTCTTTGTAACGGAAACCAGGCAATTTAAATTCACGTTGTCGGGAATGTTTTGTGGCCTTACTGCAACATAACCCTCAACTCCAATATTTATGTCTGCGCCTTTTTCGATCAGATAGGCAGCAATGTCAGGTTTTTTATTTCCTAATGAGAGATTCAAAGGTGTGTAGTTTTCGCCTCCTGTTAAGTTTTGCACATTCATCAATGACATGCCTTTGGCCTTGGTGTTAATGTCGGCACCTTTTTCCACAATCAATTTCATCAGTTCCAGATTACCTACCTCTGCTGCCTGGCAAATAGGAAATATTTCGGCTAAAGATTTATCTCCGGAGTGGTACTTAATTGGAATTTTTGGATCTGCTCCGTTTTGTAAAAGGACTTTTGCAATGGAAATTTTCTTGTAATATAATGCCCTTCCGAGAGCGTTAAACCCGTATGTAGTATTTGCGTCATTTACATCTAATCCTTTTTTTAATATAAGCATTAAAATATCTTCAGCTTTTCCGCAGCGTGTTTCATCAAGGTTTTTGAACCAATCTGGCAATTTCATTCCATAAGTAGTTTCAAAGGTCTGGTGTTGTGATTTCCAACCATCGATCCTCACTTTCGGTTCTTGGGCAGAAGATGCGAACGAATAGATTAAGTTGCCGTTTTCGGCATCTTTAACATCTGTTTTTGCGCCTGCATCAAGCAATAATTTCACGCACTCCACGCAATTAGAATTTGCAACAGCATATTGCAATGGTGTTTCAGTTTTATCCGGTGTTGCAGGTCCTGCTTGTGCAATGAGGTCTTCGTATGATTTTATCATCAGTTTATTTGCTTTCTTGCCTTTTGCCTTTTCATCGTCTAACAGTTTCTGGTAAATTTTGACAGCTGCATTACCCGGGATGATAGTCCCTTTATTGACATCTGCCCCTTTGGCAAGTAATAATTTAATAACGTCAACGGAATAATAGACTACTGCATTGTATAATGCACTGGTATTACCCTGGTTAGGGTCGGCGCCGTTGTCAAGAAGATAGGTAACAACTTCAGGCCACATAACGGCATATCCCATCGGAACCTGTCCGGCAGCATCCATCTGGTTCACATTGGCGCCCGCACTGATGGCTGCCTTCACGCCATCCAGATTGCCTTGTTTGCATGCTGTAATCAGGTCTTCCTGAGGGCCTGCCACACTGATTTGTATCATGGCAAAAAACAGCAGAACGCTCGAGAAAAATTTTACTACTTGTTTCATAAAATAAAAAATTTAATGATGTTTACTCTTTTGGCTTTTCAACTTATGCCCCCCGATTCATCCTGCCGGGGCAGGTGGTTTTTTGTGGTTTCTGGGTTCCACTTATTTTAATGATATTTAAAATTATTTGACAAAAATAACAGCTAAAAATAATTTATGCAAGTAAAAGATTATTTATTTTTATCTATGCAGATATGTTCATTTTTTAGTATGGCTTTTTAAAAAAAATTTTATGTAAGTTTGCTTAAAAAAAATTGATGCTCGAAAACAAACTGATAAATACTACGACTGATGCCATTGAAATTCTTTACAGGCAAAAGATTGATAAATCTACTATTAATGTCCAGAGGACTAACCTTCAGTTTCGTAATCAGGCCGACTTTACCATCATGGTTTTTCCTTTAGTGCGCTTTTCAAAAAAAACACCAGAACTGACTGCTAACGATTTAGGCGATTACCTGAAAGCACATCTAGACTTTGTTCAAAATTACAGCGTAGTAAAAGGTTTTTTAAACATAAAAATAAGCGATATATACTGGCAGGTTTTTTTAAAAAATAATTATTGTGATGCTTCATACGGAATCAATCAACCGGATGCTTCAATGCCCCCGGTACTTGTTGAATTTTCATCGCCCAATACAAATAAACCACTGCACTTGGGACATATACGCAACAATCTTTTAGGTGATTCGGTTTCACGAATACTGAAAGCCAACGGGAAGAATGTGGTACAAGTTAACCTGGTTAACGACCGCGGCATTCATATTTGCAAATCTATGCTGGCATGGTTGAAATGGGGCAGAGGTGAAACCCCGGAAAGCACAGGGCTGAAAGGTGACAAACTGGTGGGTAAGTATTATGTGGAGTTCGATAAACATTATAAATCTGAAATTGAGAAGTTAAAAAGTGAAGGCATCACTGAAGAAGATGCTGAAAAAAAAGCACCTCTGATGCTGGAAGCACAGGAAATGTTAAGAAAATGGGAGCAAAATGATATTGTAGTAAGAGCTGTATGGAAGAAAATGAATTCATGGGTATATGAGGGATTTAAAAAGACTTATAAACAGCTGGGTATTGCTTTCGATAAAACCTATTACGAATCGCAAACTTATCTTCTTGGAAAAGAAATTGTGAATAAAGGGCTTGCTGCCGGTGTATTTAAACAAAAAGAAGATGGCTCCGTTTGGGTTGATTTAACCAGCGATGGATTGGATGAAAAACTTTTGCTGCGTGCCGATGGCACTTCTGTGTACATGACACAAGATCTGGGCACTGCCTGTTTGCGATATGATGATTTTGCTCCTGAAAGAATGATTTATGTGGTAGGAAACGAGCAAAACTATCATTTTGAAGTATTGAAAAAAGTTTTATTAAAAGCTGGCTACAATTGGGCGGAAAACATAATACATTTTTCATACGGTATGGTAGAACTTCCCGAAGGAAAAATGAAATCACGTGAAGGAACCGTAGTGGATGCTGACGATTTGATAGATGAAGTTACTGAAACAGCAAGGCAAATTACTATGCAGCTTGGAAAAATTGAAAATTTTGAAAGTGAAGAAGCTGAAAATCTCTTTAAAATAATAGGTTTAGGCGGATTGAAATATTTTATTCTGAAAGTGGACCCTGTTAAAAATATACTTTATAACCCCGCTGAATCTGTTGACTTTGAGGGAAATACAGGGCCTTTTATTCAATATACCTATGCACGAATACAATCTCTGCTGAGAAAAGCTGAAAGAAAATCAGAAACGTTCAAATATTCTGAAATACCTATTTTGCTCGAAGAGGAACGTGAACTTATATTATCATGCTACGATTTCAAACGGGTTCTTACTTTAGCTGCTGAAGAGTTAAGCCCTGCGCTAATAGCAAATTATGTTTACGAGCTCGCAAAGCTGTACAACCAGTTTTATCAATGTATTCCGGTGTTGAAAGAAACAGAAGAAAACAGGAAGAATTTTAGGCTTGCATTGTCATTGTTTTCAGGCATTCTTATTAAAAATTCAATGGAATTACTCGGAATAGAAGTACCCCGAAGGATGTAGGTGGTAATCTTAGTATTAATAAACTTATCAATTAATTATATTAAACAAAAACCATAAATGAAGACAATTAATATTTTGATTATCATGGTATTATTAGTTTCAAATTCTTGCAAAACGACATATCCCCAACATTCTTTTACGATAGGCAAGGGAGGGGGCATTACGGGGAAATATGATGTTTTTCTAGTAAAAAAAAATGGAGAAATCTTAAGGTATAATAAAGAATATCCAAAAGATTTCATTAAAAAGATGAATAAAAAAGTAACAGCAGAAATATTTAATGAATTTAACAACTTAAATATTTCTGAAAAGAATATTTCACATCCCGGGAATATGACCTCTTTTATCCGATATGAAAGCGATGGAAAAACTTATGAAATAAAATGGGGAGGCCCCGGTTATGAACCTCCCCAAGATGTTATAAGTTTTTTTAATAAAGTTTGGGATATAATTAAGTTGAAATAAACTTTATTGTTTTATTACCTTGCTGTTATAAATCCCCGTCCCTGCTGTTACCCTTATAAAATATAATCCATCTGGTAGCTCTTTAAGATTCATTTTGTAAAGGTTCTGTCCGTTTATTGCATTTTCGTTTTTCATAGATACCAACTTTCCTTGTATATCAAAAAGTGCTATTGCAATCTGTTGTTCAGTGTTTGAGAAAAGGTCAATATGAACTTGCTCACTTACGGGATTGGGATATACATTAATATAATTATCAAGGCTGATATCCTGGAAGCCTTCATAGGAAAGCTGATGGAACCCAACATTATCCAAATAAGCGTTATCCATAACAAAAAGAAGTGTGTCTTTTGAAATATTGCGGGATTCAAAAGTAACGGTAAACTGTGTACCCGCATAAGAATCCATGTTAATCCAATAGGTAACAAATGGGTCGGTGCTTGCTGAAGTGGGATTGTATGTCCCGCCTATTTGAATAGAGTCATTAACAAGCACCCTGAAATTACTTGCCATACTAAAGTCCATTCCATCGCCAAGAAACATTTCATAGGCCGTCTTCCCGAAAGTCTGCTTCAGGTCGAAGTTAAGGTATGCGTGGCTCCAGGCAGTAGCATCAACACAGAAAGTTATTTTCGCAGACAGGAACTCATTTATTTCCCAGTTGTTTCCACCATCGGGGAATTCAAGCAGGGTATAGTATTCCATCGCATTTCCACCTGTCATTCGGAAACCTTTTGTTCCGGAATTTGGGTTACTGGCTGCAGAAGCTACACCGGCATGTGCTTGTGAACCGAGTGTAACAAGAAAATTTCTGATGGTGTTTGCTTCTTCAAAAGTTATCATGGTGTCGGCCAGTGCAAAAGGATTTTTAATATTTGCCATACTGTAAAGGTCGTTGTTGTTCATACTGTCAATCTCAAAATTTGTCTTTGCCCTGATGGTATAAATATTAGGTTCTGATAAATCTACAGGTGTGGAAAAAGTATGATAAATAACAGAATCCGGGAAAAAGTCGTAGGTAGTAGTAATTGTATCATTTACCCAGGTAACCCCGTTATCAACAGTATATGCCACAGGTATTTCATTGCCAGCGCCCAGGAATTCACATCCGAAAAAGCTAACCTGAATGGTTAGGTCTTCATCATTTGACATAAAACATTTTGAAGCGGGTTCAAGAATACCTGTAACGCCTACGTCGCTGTTTTGATAAATCTTATTAATAAATGAATAGTCCTGAATAGTATCATTCATGCTAATGGTATCGTTTTTATAACTTACCCAGCATTTAATGTGATGCGTTCCTATAACATGAACATCTGCTTGTTCCGAAAAGGTAAAATTTAGGGTATCACCTCCATTAAGGTCAGCAGTAAGTATCAATGTGTCATTAACAAGAACACCGCCATCAGCCTGATACCCGAAAAATACAGTATCGTTAGCCAAAAGAGGTAACATGCAGCCATTGTAAATCGTCCTTACAGAGACAGTTTCGTTTGTCATTCCACAGGCAGTAACGGGTTGGGTAACTCGGTTAGCATACAGGTCGTTATCTGCTACCATCATCCCCAATCCTACTGCGTACCAAGCATTGGCTGTTTGCATCATTTCTTCCGAGCAGTTACCAAAAATATCAATAGCAGCCTGTATGGTTGCAAGGCGGGCATCGTAAAACTCGGATGTGCTTGTCAGATATACTGAAAGAGCTCTGTAGGCAATAGAATCGGATTTTCCAAATCCGATGCCATGAACATTATATGCATTACCAAAGTCATTAATTCCGCTTCCACCTTCGGTAAGCAAATAAAACCAGAAATTGCCAATGCTGTTATTTAAGTGAACTCCGCCATTATCCATGGTGCCTGAATACCAATGTGTGCCATGGTAAGTATCCGGCTGGTCATCTTCGTTGGGGTCTGACATGTTTCTGAAGCCATTGCCTCCTGAAAGGTCGAAATCTTCTCCAACAAACCAGTCAGCCAGAGCAGGTGTGGCATAGAATTCAACAGCAGCCGAAAAAATATCGCTGAAAGCCTCGTTTAATGCACCGGGCTCATTTTGATAAACAAGGTTGGCAGTATATTCGGTCACTCCATGTGTAAGCTCATGTGCACAAACATCCAATGCAGTAAAAGGCCCTTGTGATGTCCCGTCACCATCTCCATAAGTCATGCGTGTACCATCCCAAAATGCATTAGCATAATCCTCATCATAATGCACATAGCTTAATAGTATGGAGCCATTATCATCATAGCTGTTCCGGCCATGCATATTCTGGTAATAATCGTAAGTTTGCTCTGCACCAAAATGTGCGTCAAGAGCCACTTCATCTAATTCTGTATTAGTAAGGTCCCAATCAGTATCAGGATGAGTGAAATCAACGGCTGCACCGTAGTTTGTCCCGGTGTTAAGGTCATATGTTTCAACACCACTACGGCTGGTTTCTCTTAGGCGATAAGCGCCTGGTCCTGTAGAGTCAACTGTTATATTCTGAACTCCGCTGAACTTAGTGTGAGCAACAGCAGGAACATCCGTTACATGGATACGTTCAAGAGTGTGGTAAATATTTCCGTTGAGCGCATCAACATAAACATATTTATGAGATAAGGGTTGAGATGCGTAAATATTTACTTTATATGCTAATATATATTTGGAAGCATCTTTGCTGAAATTTTTATCAATATAAACTAATTGGGCTTTGGGATAATATGTGGCTTGTGGGTCTTTTTTTGCCCTTTTTATCAATGCTTCATTTTCCTGAGATTCCCACATATAGGTTTCTGCATTAGTAAAAGAAATAGCCTTGTTAATAGCATCTTGCGGAGATAATGAAGGGGTGGATACCGTATTAATACCATATATGATATTTCCATTTCCACTAACGGCTTTTCCATTTTTGCTGTGAATAAT
The DNA here is from genome assembly GCA_023228145.1 of Bacteroidales bacterium. NCBI lineage: Bacteria > Pseudomonadati > Bacteroidota > Bacteroidia > Bacteroidales > Bacteroidales bacterium. Next base: position 56,549 of record JALOBU010000014.1, read on the forward strand.
AAATTCAGCTCCTTCAATAGGAATATTTTGACAATATTGCTGATAACGTTGGTGTGTAAAACCAAGTTTATCGCTTTCTGTTCTGACAGCAATCATCTGTTCGTTGTTTGTTAAGCCGAACTCCCCTTTATAAACATTAAAAACATTTGACGGATTAATGTTTTTATCTTCATGAAATTGTATCCATCCGGAAGGTGCTGTAATAGTTGCTATTTTAGTAATATTTTTACTGATTTGAGCACTGGCAGTAACGATGGCCAAAAACAACGAAATAATAAAAGCAAAAGAAATTTTTCTCATGATAAAATCATTTTTTAGTTTATATTAATTAAAAGAATAACTACAAAAATAAGAAGAATTGTTTTACATAAAAATTTTTAACTTATAACGTAATATTATAATTTTGCAGAAGCTATGCCTAAAAAGACTTTACAACGGCAGATAATCATTTCTTTTCTGAAACAGTTCCTGTTTTGGCTTGTTATTTTTAACATTTTACGCGTAATTTTTTCTTTCTACAATATAAATTTTCTGAAAGGAGTAACTTTCATCGAATACATTGGCGTTTTTTGGCATTCTCTGCCTCTTGATATTTCTGCAATATGTTATATTATGGGGTTGCCTTTTATTATACTTATTATACAAAGTTTTTATCAAACACGTTGGATAGAGATACTTAATAAAATTTATGTATTTATTGTTTTATTTTTGGTGATTTTTATTGCAATTGCTGAAAGCGGAGTTTACGGTGAATGGAAAACCAAACTTCATTATAAAGCATTGATGTATCTGATAAATCCCAAAGAAATTATTGGTACAGCTCAAACCTGGCAACTTATTGTATTTGCTATTGCCTTACCTGTTCAACAAATATTGTTTTACTTACTTTATTTGAAAGTTTTTTATAAAAAAATTCAAGCCACAACAAAAAATCACCTTTTTTCTTTTTTATTTATTATTCTTATGCCTGGTTTATTATTTCTTGGTTTAAGAGGAGGGGCGAAGCAGATACCAATAAACCAGAGCCAGTCATATTATTCTCATCATGAAATATTAAACAATATTTCCGTAAATTCTTTATGGAATCTCGGTCGTAGTATAATAGATAATTACAATTTGATTCACAAAAACCCTTATGAATATTTTAAGTTGAGTGAAGCATGTGAAGAGGTGGATAAAATGTTCAATGTTGCCTCAGATAGCATTATTAAAATATTAAACACAAACAGGCCTAATATTGTTTTCTTTATCCTTGAAGGATGGTCAGCGGACCTTATTGAAAGTCTGGGAGGAGAAAAAGGCATTACACCTTTTTTTCATGAACTTGAACATGATGGAGTTTTATTTACGAATATATATTCAAGTGGCACACGCTCTCAGGAAGGGATGGCAGCTATCTTCAGCGGGTTCCCGGCGCAGACAATTACTACAATAACATCACAACCTGAAAAATACAACAAACTACCCTCGCTGAATAAAAGCATAAAGCAAGAAGGTTATTTCTCTTCATTCTATTTCGGAGGCCAGCTTATTTACGGGAATATCAAGAGTTACATGATGTATAACAATTTTGACAGAATAATTGAGGAAGAGGATCTTCCTTCAAATTTGCCCAGGGGAAAACTTGGAGTGCATGATGAATATACGTTCCCCTATTTTCTGAAAGAAATTAACAGGCAAAAACCACCATTTATTACCTGTATTTTTACATTAAGCACACATTCGCCTTATGATTGCAATATGCCGGAAAATTTTACATGGCCTGAGTTTGAAAAAAAATATGTGAATGCTGCATTTTATGCGGACAATTGCCTGAAGAATTTCTTTATCCTTGCTAAGAAACAGCCGTGGTACGAAAACACTCTTTTTGTGTTGATATCTGACCATAGCCATAGTTCTTACCGTAACCATAGTTATTACTCACCCGACTATCATAAAATAGTTTTGATGTTTTGTGGTGATGTGATTAAAGAGGAATATAAAGGAACTATAATATCAAAAACCGGCTCGCAAACCGACCTCGCAAAAACCCTATTAACGCAACTTGCTATTCCATCAGATAGTTTTTCGTGGAGCAAAAACCTCCTGAATCCCGCAAGTAATGAATTTGCTTTCTATGCTTTTAACAACGGCTTTGGTTTTGTCAGAAAAGGAGCGGAAATATGCTATGATGCCAATTTAGAAAAAACTGTTTTGCTGAAAATTGATTCGGTTTCTGTTTATACAGAAAGTGAATTGTTAAAGCAGGCAAAATCATACATGCAATGCAGTTTTCAGCAATATATGGATTTTTAATTGGCAATAGAACCAAGTCCTGAATAAATCTTTGAAATTCTTATACAATAATTATTTAAGGAAAAAAGTTATTCTATGCAAAAAAACACTAATTTTGCACCATGAATCACTTTGCAAAGAGCATTACTTTCTGCATTCTGCTATTGGCAGGTCTTTTGTTGAATTCATGCAGCGAATACCGTAAGGTTGTAAAAAGTTCAGACCTGAGATTGAAATACAAAACAGCCCTTGAGCTTTATGAGAAAGAAGATTATCACCGTGCCATGCAGCTTTTTGATGAATTGCTTATTTATTACCGCGGCACCGATACATCAGAGAAAATTAATTTCTATTACGCTTACTGCTATTATGGCGAAAGCGATTATCTGCAGGCGGGGTATTATTTTGCAAAATTTGCAGCCACTTTTCCAGCCAGCAGATATGCCGAAGAATGCAATTATATGTCTGCTTACTGTCAGTATTTATATTCCCCGGAATATGGCTTAGACCAAACCATTACCATTGATGCAATTAAGCAACTGCAAATTTTTATTAATTCTTACCCTAAAAGTGAACGCATCGCTAAATGCAACGAACTTATTGATGAATTAAGGGGTAAACTTGAAAAAAAGGCTTACGAAATTGCAAAATTATATTTTAAAATCGAGAGCTACCAATCCGCATTTATTTCTTTTAATAACCTCCTAAAAGACTATCCTGATACAAAATTCAGGGAAGATGCATATTATTACATGCTGACATCAAGTTTTTTTTATGCACAAAACAGTGTTGAAAGGAAAAAGAAAGAGCGCTTTGAACTTGCCCGCGATTCGTACAACTCACTATTAAATGCTTTTCCTGAATCAAAATATTTAAAAGATGCTAAATCCGTTATGAAAAATATTGATAAGGAATTATTAAAAATTGATGAAAAAGAAATGAACAAAACAAACAGTTTATAATCAATTAATAAAATCAAAAAATGGACATTAAGAAATCAAAAACAGGGGCGTTGGCCGTTACAAGAAACATTAACGATTTTGTTAAAGAAACAGGTAACATTTACGAAACAGTGGTTATTCTCTCAAATCGTGCAAACAGAATAGCTTCTAACCTGAAAGAAGAACTGAATTCTAAAATTGAAGAATTCTCATCGACCACTGACAACCTGGAAGAAATTTTTGAAAACCGCGAACAGATTGAAATTGCCAAGTATTATGAACGTCTTCCAAAACCAACATTAATAGCAGTAAGTGAATATTTAAATAGCAAATTATATTTCCGCAATCCGCTTAAAGAAAATCCTACAGATTTTTAGAAGTAAAAAGCTATGCTTAAGGGAAAAAAAATAATAATAGGTATTACCGGCAGCATTGCTGCTTATAAAATTCCCATTTTAATTCGGCTGCTTATTAAAGAAGGTGCAATAGTTCAAATAATCATGACACCTGCAGCGAAAGATTTTGTAACCCCGCTAACACTTTCAACTCTATCTGGAAAGCCGGCGCTTTGTGAAGGGTTCAACAAAACTGACGGAAGTTGGAACAGTCATATAGAACTGGGAAACTGGGCTGATATTTTTCTCATAGCCCCGGTAACAGCAAATACTTTAGCGAAAATGGTTTCAGGTTTAGCGGACAATCTTTTAGTCGCTACATATCTTGCAGCAAAATGCCCTGTTTTTTTTGCTCCGGCTATGGATACAGATATGTACAAACACCCTTCGACTCAAAAAAATGTTAAAACACTTTGTTCTTACGGAAATTACCTTATTAAGCCACAAGAGGGCGAACTGGCAAGTGGCTTATGCGGTGCAGGCAGAATGGAAGAACCTGAGAAAATAATAAAAATAATTGCCGAATACCAAAAAAAAAAAGAAGATTTTAAAAACAAAAAAATTTTAATTACAGCAGGCCCTACCTGCGAAAATATTGACCCCGTAAGGTTCATTAGTAATCATTCTTCAGGGCTTATGGGTTTTGAGCTTGCCCGTGAATGTGCTGAAAGAGGGGCAAAGGTGTCATTGATTACAGGCCCTGTCCATATTAGCATTTCTCACCCAAATAACCATCTTACAGAAGTAACTTCTGCTGCAGAAATGCATAAAACCTGCCTTGAGAAATTTCAGCATGCCGATATCACCATAATGGCTGCAGCTGTTGCAGATTATACACCGAAGATGCAGGCCAAACATAAAATAAAAAAAGCATCCTCTCATTTAAGTCTGGAGCTTGAAAGAACTTCCGACATTCTTGCTGAGATGGGCAAAAGAAAAAAAAACAATCAGTTTCTTGTTGGGTTTGCACTCGAAACCGAGAATGAAACCGAAAATGCCATTAAGAAACTAAAAAATAAAAACCTTGACATTATCGTTATTAATTCTTTGAAATACAAAGGGGCAGGTTTCGGGCATTTAACAAATAAGGTATCTATAATGGATAAGGCCTTAAAAAAGAAAAATTTTGCACTTAAATCTAAAAGAGAAGTGGCTATTGATATAGCAAACGAAATCAAATTGTTATACAAATAACTCATGAGAAAAACTATCGTATTTTTAATTATCATTTTGCAATTATCTTTTTTCGTCCATGCTCAGGAATTGTTTTGTAATGTTAGTGTAAATTCATCACAAATAAGCGGTTCGGACAAAACAGTTTTTGAAACTATGCAAACGGCTATAAGGGAGTTTCTCAATAACAGAAAATGGACGAATTATAACTACAGGCAGGAAGAAAAAATTGAATGCACTTTTTTCTTTAACATCACTGAAAGAAGCTCTGATGTTGACTTTAAGGGTACATTACAGGTGCAGTCACGCCGCCCAATATTTAATACTTCGTATAATTCCCCTATGTTAAACTTACTTGATAAAGACATTTCTTTTAAGTACATTCAGAACCAGACACTTGACTATGATGATAACAATTTTTATTCAAACCTTACTGCGCTGATTGCATATTATGCATATATTATTATTGGACTTGATTTTGATTCTTATTCGATGAAAGCCGGAGTCCCTTATTACACAAAAGCTCAGAATATAGTTACCCTTGCACAAAACACAGCCGATAAAGGTTGGAAGTCTTTCGAAAGCAGAAAAAACAGGTACTGGCTTGTTGAAAACCTCCTGAATGACTCTTATGGAGGTTTTCGAGAATGTTTATACTTTTATCACCTCAAAGGGTTTGATAACATGAAAGAAAATATGGTAAATGGAACTAATTCAGTTATTACTGCTATGGAAAAAATGCAATATGTAGTAAAACAAACCCCCAACCTTTATTACGCCAATGTTTTCATGGACACCAAGAGGGATGAGATTATCAGCCTTTTTTCCCAAGCTGCAGCTACAGACAAACCTCGTATTGTGAATATTCTTAAAGATATTGATCCTGCCCATTCCAACGATTATAATACAAAAATTCTAAATGTAAAGTAAAGCGTACTATGCTTAAGACGCTTCACATTTCAAACTATGCCTTGATTGACAACCTGGAGGCAGAATTTTATCCCGGATTCTCTGTTGTTACAGGAGAGACAGGGGCGGGGAAGTCAATAATATTAGGAGCTTTTTCCTTAATATTGGGGCAAAGAGCAGACGCTCAGGTACTGACTGATAAAAAACGCAAATGCATCATTGAAGCAATTTTTTTTGTTGAAAAAGGTTTTGCAGCAGATTTTTTCACATTTCAAGGATTGGATTTTGACACAACGCTGATACTTCGCAGGGAAATCAATCCTGAAGGCAAATCAAGGTCTTTTATAAACGACACTCCTGCATCTCTGGCACAACTGAAAGAACTTGGCGACAAACTAGTGGACGTACATTCACAGCATCAGACACGCATGATAAACACCATGGATTTTCAGATGCTTGCCATAGATGATTATGCAGGCATTTCCGATAAGGTCAGGAAGCATGCAGAGGAGTTCGCAGCAAGCAACGAAATAAAAAATGAATTAGTACGCCTGATGGATTTAGAACAGAAATCTAAAAACGAAGCAGATTTTTTTAATTTTTTATATAACGAACTCGAACAGTCAGCATTGAAGGAAAACGAGCAACCAAGCCTTGAGCAGGAACTTGAGATGCTCAACAATGTTGAACTAATAAAATCTACATTGACAAAGACTCTTTATGCTCTGAATCAGGAAGAAAATAATATTCTGCAACAACTTGTTAATATTCAGCAACAGATAGCATCTTTATCAAAATTTGATATTAGCCTGGAAGAGAATTCCAAAAGAATGCAAAGCCTGAATATTGAGTTGAAGGATATTGTTTCAGAATTGGAACACACAGAGGGAAAAATATTCTTCAACCCGGAAAGACTTGAAACCGTAAGCCAGCGTCTTAGCGAAATATATCGTTTACAGCAAAAACACAAAGTATCCTCTGTGAAAGAATTGATTGACATAAAAAATGAATTAGATAGTAAATTGCAACATATTGCTTCGCTGGAAGGAGACATTGAAAAACTTAAGAAAAAAATTACTTCAAAAGAAAACGAATTACAGAAATCTGCTGAAAAAATTTCTTCGGCCCGCAAGGCAGTATTCCCCGAAATTGAACAAAAACTTGTGAACATGCTTCAGATGTTAGGCATTCCTAACGCGAGAATAAAAATACAGTGCATTCAATCGGGGTTTATGAAAGAAAATGGGTTAGATGAGATTAGTTTTACTTTCAGTGCCAATAAAGGCTCCGAACTGAAAGAATTTGAACGTATTGCTTCTGGAGGGGAACAGTCACGACTTATGTTGGCAATTAAATCTCTAATCTCAAGAAAAAAACTCTTGCCAACCATTATTTTCGATGAGATCGATAGCGGCGTATCCGGCGAAATAGCCTCAAAGACCGGCTCCATTATGAAAGAGCTTTCAAAAGATATGCAGGTGATAGCAATAACTCATTTACCTCAAATAGCAGGTAAAAGCGACTATCATTATCAGGTTTTCAAAACTGAAGATGAAAAATCAACCTTTACTCATATGAAAGTTCTAACCAAAGAAGAGAGGATTGATGTTCTTGCAACTATGCTTAGCGGCAATAAAATTACGGATGCTTCCATAAAAACAGCCAAACAATTGCTTCATTAGAGTAAAAACATAACCTGCCTTATTTTCATAATAAAGCAGGTTACGTGTGTAATATTTATGATATTATTCTAAAACACAGGTATAATCTGTAGCTTTAGTAACCCTGCCCTGAAACTGTTCGTTTTCACAGTTTGCTTCAGCACTGGTCTTATCTTCCATTTCGTAAATAAAATTTTCGTTAGCAGTTGGATTTATGGCGGATGTGCATTTACAAACCCTGTTTTTAACGCATGATGTTGCCATAACAGCTAAAAAAACGATACCGATTATAAAAATTACTTTTCTCATTTTGTTTTAAATTTTAATTTAATGCAAATTTACACATTTTTTAAAAATAAGTAATAACTAATAATAATTATAGGCTTGTTATTTTAGCCATTCAATTATTTCTTTATAACCCATGCTGATATAGTTTACTTTTTTTTCTACAAATGTGTTGTTTATATATAAAATGGAAGGCAAACTGTAACCTGCAAGTTTACGGAAACGCTCTCCCAGCAATATCATGTGAGGGATATCTGTTGTTTTTGTTTCATCAAAAAAAGTTTGTAAATCATTGGTTTTTCCATTTAATATTAAGTAAAAAGGAATCGCAGGGTTTTGTTTATGCATAATATGCATTTTATATGCAGCAATTTTGCAGTGCCGGCATCTCAGGCTCATGAACGAAATAATGTGTTTCCCTTTTCTTAAATCCACTTCTGGTTTAACAATATCATTGCTTGAATAAAGCGTGTCAAGGTTTATTTTATAACCGGTGCTTTCAGGGCTCTGCTGATAAGAAACAATGAAATCAGGAGGGTTGATAATATATGGGAGTGAAACAGAGGAGAGAACTCCGAGTATAATAAGTAGTGTTTGGAAGCGATATTTAAAGTTTGGATGAAAAATATACAGCACAAAAGCAACGACAATCATGATAATATTTTTAATGATGGATTCAAGAGGTGTCATGACCAGAATATCTCCAAAGCATTTGCAGTTGCCTTTATTGCCTTCGGAAATTAATATTATAATAAGGTAAACTGTAAATATTAACAGCATCACAATAGTGGCTTTCAAAGTAAACTTTCTCATTCGGATATTTAATATCAGCATGATGCCGAGAAAAAACTCCGCGGCAATAAACAGGCGTGAAATAAAAGGTGCCGTTTGCCAACCGGCAAATCCAAGGTCAATGAATGTCAGCTCAAAAAGCTCAATAGGGAAAAGTTTGCTTAGCCCTGATAGAATAAAAACCAAACCAAGCAATACACTTAAAACAATGAATATTATTTTTTTTATCATGTTATATTATTTTATAAAGCGTATTTATCTAATAAATAAACCAATGCGGCCATAGATGCCGCTCCTAGCTGTAATTCACGCTTGTTCACCGCTTCGAACACGTCGGTTGGAGCATGCTGATGGTCAAAATACCTTTGAGAATCGGTCATTAAGCCAAAAAGAGGGAATTTCAGATTTTTCATAATGCCAATATCAACTGCTGAATGTCCTTCGATGAATAACCACAAACCATATTCTATAAGCAAGGGTTTCCATTTTTCAATGAGGCCTTTGATATTGGCTCCATTTTCGAAGCAAAACCCTTGTGGCGTAAAACCTCCGCAATCGGATTCAATGGCGGCTATATGTTTTTCATTTTTTTCTTCGACGACACTTGCATATTTACGTCCACCTCTCTGTGCCATTTCTTCATCCATGAAATGAACCACACGAAGGGTACGTTTTAGTTTAATTCCTAAACTTTTAAAAATCCTAAGCACCTCCATAGCCTGAACAACACCAGCTCCGTCATCGTGCGCTCCTTCACCGTTATCCCAGGCATCAATATGAGCACTGACAACAATAATTTCCTCAGGATGTTCACTGCCTTTTAATTCTCCGATAACATTATATGATGTTGTATCCTCATTTTCAAAGCAACCTGATTTTAAAAAAATTGTCAGAGCTGTATCATTCTTTAGAAATTCACTGAGCAGGTCGGCACTTATTGTGCTAATAGCAAATGCAGGAATTTTTTTTATACTGTCATTATAATACATGATGCCCGTATGGGGATAATCATGGTAAGCAAGGGTTAGTGAACGGCTAATAGCTGCCACAGCACCATATCTGGCTGCGTAAGCAGCGCCGTGAACACGTTGGTTTGCAGCACCTCCATAAGCAGGAAAAGTAGAATAAGTAGAGGGGTCAGCAGCACGGTTGAAAAACACTATTTTTCCTTCAATTTTATCTTTTCCCAGTAATTTCAATTCATCAAAATTTTTAACTTCCACTACTTTTGCGCTGATTCCTTTTTTGCCGGTCCCAACAGAACCACCCAATGCGCATACCGAAAGATTTTTTTCAGGAGCTAATGATGTTTTGACTATGCAGGTTTCTTTTTCGCCACGTTTCCAGTTTCTTACTTTTAGGTCTTGTAAATAAACGGTATCGGCTCCATATTCGGCAAGGGTTTTTTTTGCCCAATACACGGCTTCAATGGATTGAGGTGCCCCCCCGATGCGCCCGCCTATTTCTTTACAGAGAAAAGATAATTTATTGTATGAAGTATAATTTGTAAGCGCTTCGGTAAATATTTTCCTGATAATAAGAGAATCTTCATTCTGAGTATATCCGAAGCAGGTAATAACAGAAAGAAAAACAGCAAAAAAGTAATTTTTCATAATATAAGTAAATAAAAAACCCCGCAGCAAATTTACCACGAGGTTTTGAATAATAACAGAAAATGTTTATTTAAGTATTGTTATTTTACTACTGAATACTTTATCTTCTTTTACAATTCTGATAATGTAAGAACCTTTTGCAAACCCTGAAACATCAATGGAATGATTTAAATTAATATTTTCTTCAGATAAAATCAGTTTGCCCATGAGGTCATAAACTGCAAGAAAAGCATTTTCAGCATTTGAAATATTTATAATGTCGTTTGCTGGATTAGGATAAATGGCAATTTCTGCATCCATGTTACTAGTCTCTATACCGGCTTCAACAGTAATATTGATATTATCAATGTAAAGGTTATTGCCGTATCCGCTAGTGCCTTTAAATTTAATTAAAACTTCAGGCTGCCCCACATAAGCACTTAAATTTACAAACTCATTTCTCCACTGGCTTGCAGTAGGGACAAATGAGCTATTGGTATTTGGAGCTGTTGCCAGGGTAGAACCGGATTTGTTATAAACGCTTGTCCATGTTTTACCACAATTGAGAGATACAAATACTTCAAGTTTATCGGTGTAGGAAGTTGAATATCTTGCGTGAGCCACATCAAATGTTAGTCCAAGGGAAGTAAGTGAAGAAAAATTTAGAGGTGTACAAAATAATTCATCATAACCAGATGAAATATAATAAAACATCAATTTTGCTGAAGCGTTGTTTGTTCCCCATGCACCTACTGTTGCTTTTTGCCATGTATAAGTATCATTTGTTGCATTGTTGATTATAAAATTTTCAGGTGGAAAAGCAGGAGCTTGAAATCCTTCAGCAAAAGGTATTGAATAATATGTTCCAACAATACTAAATTTGGCTTTTACAGTGTCACTTTTATGGCTGTTATCAATAGTATCATTTGCCCTGAAAATATATGCAGTAAAATCATGCGAGCCCTCTATGGAAGTTAAGGTTGGAAATGTTATGCTTGTTGTGTCCTTATGGTCGAGAACACCAGTCCAGATGATACTATCTTCGGGATTATTATCAATTTTATAGTGAATGTTTAGTTTAGTAAGTGCTTCACTACCTTTATTTTTTATAAGAATTTTAGGAGAGATGGTTGAGATACATTGTAAAAATATTATGTTGCTTAATTTTTCCAAAGAGCCATCAACTAAAAAAGGAATAGGCATACTGTATGCTGCCTGCTTAACGCTTTTATTGGCATTATCCTGTATCCATGCAACCACAGCAACTTCAGTTAAGTCATAAATGTATGCTGGCAATGCTACTGCAAACATCAGGCTGTCTTTTTCTCCGATTGTCCAGTTGGTTGCTATGGTTGTTCCGCTTGCGTTAGGAAGCATTTTTCTCATAACTTCAAAAAAGTCCTTTTCACCATTGGCGCCGGGTGCTGAAGCAAAATGGATTTCCTGCTCTGTGATGGCAACATGGCATTTAGGTGTAGTCATAGTTATTGCTTCTGTGGCTTCAAAAACACATTTAATAAAAATAGAGTCTTTATCATCAGATAAATAATGTGTAAGAGTCATTACAAACGGTGATGGGACAACAGATTCGTTATTAATTGTTGTTTGATTTATATTTGAAGGGTGTGTATTGAGAGTACCATCCATGACAGCTTTTGGAACGGAATTTATACTGTAATATGATATTCTTACATCAACTTCAGTGGGGTTTTGTTGATTCATTGGGTCGAACCCGGGGAAGTCCCACTGGTATTTGATAGGAATAACTTTGTTTGCATTGGCATCCAGAAGGGCATTAAACCCCGGATTAGTAGCAGCGCAAGGGCCGCATGAAGCATTGGAAAATTCTTCCATTAAAATCATTCGATGGCTTTTGGGTTGTTGGGCAAAGCCTATGGCTGTAATCGAAAGTAAAGTCAATAGTGTGAAAAATTTTCTCATAATTTTCTTTTTATGTAATGACCAATAAATATATTTTGATGACAAAATTAGTTTATTATACTTATCATATTAAAAGTTAACTATAAATTAACTACAACTTGATACTTTTCAGATTGTTAGATAAAAAAAACAGGTATATAAAACATTATTGGGCTTTTCTCATGGGGCTTTTCTTAAGAATTTCTTCGAGCATTTCAGGGACATTTTTAATTATACCGGAAAAAATCATCGCAGCTATAATATAGGGTTTGTATCCGGCCTCAATATAAGTAGGTATTCTGTGTTTTTCAAAAACAGCTTTAGATACTTCGCCTTCTTTGCACGAAACAGATGATATGTCGGCAGGCAGGCAATGCATATAAAGCGCTTTGCCATTTTTTGTAAGTTTTATAATATCTGCATTACATTCCCAGTGTTTATATTTTGCATTATTTTCAAGACAATGTTTCTCAAGTTCATCCAAACCTGCGGCATTTTTTTTGAGTAAAAGCTCTGTTCTTTTTTGCATCACCGTGTATGGCGCCCAGCTTTTAGGATATACAATATCAGCATTTTTAAATGCTTTTTTTATATCGTTTGTAACATAAAAATTGCCACCGCTTTTCCTGGCATTTTTTCTTGCAATATCAAGTACTTCAGGGATAAGATCATAACCTTCAGGATGTGCAAGTTCCACGTGCATTCCAAAACGTGTCATCAGCCCGATGATACCCTGAGGTACGGATAAAGGCTTGCCGTAACTTGGAGAATAGGCCCATGTCATCGCTATTTTCTTTCCTTTAAGGTTTTCCAGAGAACCGAAATATTTTTTCAAATGAAGCAAATCGGACATGGATTGTGTCGGGTGGTCAATATCGCATTGCAAGTTGATGATGACAGGGCGGGAGGGGAGCACCTTCTTTTTAAAACCCTCATTAAGGGCTATGGCTACTTCCAACATATAAGTGTGCCCTTTACCAAGAAACATATCGTCGCGTATGCCAATGACATCTGATAGAAAAGAAATCATGTTAGCAGTTTCCCTGACGGTTTCCCCGTGAGCAATCTGTGATTTGACTTCATCCAAATCCTGCACAGCAAGACCTAGCAAATTACAGGCAGATGCAAAAGAGAAGCGTGTACGCGTTGAATTGTCACGGAAATTGGAAATGGCAAGGCCGGAATCAAAAACCCGCGGAGAGATATTTTTGTTACGCATATCCTTAAGAATCTCGGCTATAAGCAAAATAGCCTGCAACTCATCATGTGTTTTATCCCACGTAAGTAAAAAATCTTTCCCAAATAAACCGGTCTTGTATTTTTTCAATTCAGAAATTAACTCATGGATTTTATTCATAGGTGTAATTTTTAAAACAACATAGCATAAGCGGCATAAAATGCGGAAGCATCAACTAAATCGCTGACAGGAACTTTTTCATCGGGGGCATGCGCCAGGGCTTCATTACCCGGACCAAAGCCGATAACAGGTATTTTATACAATCCATTTATAGTAACTCCATTGGTTGAAAAAGTCCATTTGTCAATAAAAGGTTTCTTACCAAATACATGTTCAAAAGCTTCAACAGCTGTTTTTACGGAGACATGTGATTCATCAATTTTCCATGTTGGAAAGTACTTTTCCATTCCGTAGTCTTTGCCTGTGTATGCTTTCCCGTTGTAATACAAAACCCTGGCTTCGGCATCCATTCCTTTGATGATTTGATTTATTTCGGCCATAGCTGTTTCTTTGGTTTCTCCCCAGGTGAGGCGCCTGTCGAGATGTATCTTCGCATAATCGGCAACAGCACATAACGAAGGGCTCCCGGAAACAAATTCCGAAACGGTAACCGAACCCTTGCCAAGAAAATCATCACTTGTTATTCGTTCATTAAGTTTTTCTATTTCAAGGCATGTTTTCGAAGCCATATAAATGGCATTAATGCCGCGTTCAGGTGCCGAACCATGCGAGGACTTTCCCCTGAAACTCACCTCAATCTCCATACGTCCTCGGTGGCCACGATAAATATTAAGGTTAGTAGGTTCAGTACTTATTACAAGGTTGGGTTTTATATTATCTTCTTCAATTATGTACTTCCAGCAAAGCCCGTCGCAATCTTCTTCCATCACACTGCCTATAAAATATATCGTAACATCTTTATCATAGTTCAGTTCCTTCAGTATTTTCCCGGCTGTGATAAAGGCAGCCGGCCCGCCTTTCTGGTCAACGCTGCCACGGCCATGAACATAGCCATCTCTGATGTGGCCGCAATACGGGTCAAATGACCAGTTGCTGATATTACCTGTATCCACCGTATCAATATGTCCGTCAAATGCAAGAATGCGTTTGCCATTGCCAATCCTGCCGATGACATTTCCCAGGCCATCAATAAATACTTCATCGAAACCTGCTTCCTGCATTTGTTTCTTCATGACTCCGGCCACTTCCTTTTCTTGCCCGCTGAGTGATTTTGCTTTGATGAGCTGCGATAAAATATGAGATGTATAAGAGGAATGGCTATTTGCAAGGGAATTTACTTTTAAGAGCATTTTGTCCATAATTTTACAATTATATTTTAGCAAAATTAGTATGTCTTGTGTAAATAACGGAAATATTTATTCGCAATAGCTTTTCAAATAATATTTTTCTATAAACCTTTTATAATCTCATTATTAATAGTATCTTTGTACCCCATTTAATTTAATGATAATTAACGGAATTATTAACCCCTGTCTGTAAGATAGTTACAGGCATACAAATCAAAAAAAACAATGAACGAAGAAACAAATCTGGGCGACCAGGAAAATGTTGAACCTAAACGGGAAGAGATTATCAACGAAACAGAAGTAGAGGCAGAAAGCTCTACAGAAGAAGCTCCCATTGCAGAGACAAAAGAACAATTTTCTGACGAAATGGAAGTGAATGAATTAACTGAAGAAACTCCGGAAGAAAAACACATGGAAGAACCTGAGGCGAAAGTTCAGGAGGAAAAAGAAAAACCGAAAAAAAATGACCATGTAGCTCCTGAAAATTTTGACTGGGAAACCATTGGAAAGAAGCACGACAACTACTCTTCAAATGAGCGTAAAAAACTCGAAGATATTTATGAAAAAACCATGAGTTCTATTGTAGAACAAGAAGTGGTGGAAGGAACCATCGTTGGAATGAATAACCGTGAAGTTGTGGTAAACATAGGTTTCAAATCGGATGCTGTTATTTCATTAAATGAATTCAGATACATGGACGATTTAAAACTTGGAGATAAAGTTGAAGTATATGTTGAAAGCCAGGAAAACCTTACCGGACAGCTTATTCTTTCACATAAAAAAGCCAAACTGCTCAAAGCATGGGAACGTGTGAACGAAGCTCTTGAAAAAGATGAAATCATTACAGGTTTTGTAAAATGCCGCACCAAAGGTGGCCTCATTGTGGATATTTTTGGTATAGAAGCATTCCTACCCGGCTCACAAATAGATGTAAAACCAATACGTGATTATGACATTTTTGTAGGCAAAAACATGGAGTTCAAGGTGGTGAAGGTGAACAACGAATTCAAGAATGTTGTCGTTTCTCATAAAGCTCTTATCGAAGACGAACTCGAACAGCAGAAATCACAGATTATAGCCAAACTCGAAAAAGGGCAGGTACTTGAAGGAACTGTCAAAAACATCACTTCTTATGGAGTATTTATTGACCTAGGAGGTGTTGACGGGCTTATTCACATTACCGACCTCTCATGGGGCCGCATCAACCACCCTGAAGAAATAGTTACACTTGACGAAAAAATTAATGTGGTTATCCTTGACTTCGACGAAGGTAAAAAACGTATTGCTTTAGGTCTTAAGCAATTAACTCCTCATCCTTGGGATTCGCTGGATGCAAACCTAAAGGTAGGTGACAAGGTAAAAGGAAAAGTAGTTGTAATTGCAGATTATGGTGCATTTATCGAGATTACTAAGGGTGTGGAAGGGCTTATCCATGTGTCCGAAATGTCGTGGTCTCAGCATCTCCGTACAGCACATGATTTCCTGAAAGTGAATGATGAAATCGAAGCTGTGATTTTGACTATTGACCGTGAAGAACGTAAAATGTCTCTTGGCATAAAACAACTTATTCCCGACCCATGGGCAAATATTGCAGCCAAATATCCTGTTAATTCCCACCATGAGGCCACAGTTCGCAATTTTACGAATTTTGGAATCTTTGTTGAACTGGAAGAAGGCGTTGACGGTCTTATACACATTTCTGACCTTTCCTGGTCGAAAAAAATTAAACACCCTGCGGAATTTACCAAAATCGGAGAAAAAATTGAAGTGGTAGTTCTTGAAGTGGATACAGAAAACCGTCGTCTAAGCCTGGGACACAAACAACTCGAAGAAAACCCCTGGGACGTTTTTGAAACAGTATTCAGCATAGACAGTATCCATAAAGGCACCATTGTAAGCTCTAATGACAAGGGCGCAGTTGTATCATTGCCCTATGGGGTTGAAGGTTTTGCTCCTGCACGCCATTTACTTAAACAGGATAACACTTCGGCGCGCACAGACGAAACCATAGAATTTAAAGTTCTTGAATTCTCGAAAGAAAATAAGAAAATACTTCTTTCACATTCCAAGACATGGCAAGACCTCATTAATGCTGAAAAAGTCAAAGAAGCAACAGAAAAGAAAACAAAAGATGCTGCCACTAAAAAAGTAGTTAAAAAGTTGAAAGATAATATGGAAAAAACTACTCTTGGCGACATAGAAGCTCTGGCAAACCTTAAATCGGATATGGAGCAGAGTGAAAGGGAAAAATTTGAAAAACGCTATAAAGCAAAAGAAAGCAAAAAAGAAGAAAAAGCAGAAGATAAAACTGAAGCCAAACCAGAGGAAAAAAGCGAATAATTTTGCAACTAAGTAATAAAAAAACGCCCTTATTATTATGGGCGTTTTTTTTTAGCAAAAATTATAAAAAATCTATAAGGTTGATTTCTTATCAGCTTTTTTTGCATCGCTGATTTTTATTTCCACATCTTCTTTTTTTGCATTATAATCCACCGTGATAATATCGCCATCTTTTAAGCTTGATCTAATAATTTCCTCTGCAAGAGCATCTTCGATGTATTTTTGTATAGCTCTCTTCAAAGGTCTGGCGCCGAAGTTCGGGTCCCATCCCTTGTCAATGATAAAATCTTTGGCTTTTGTAAGCACTTTTAATTTATAACCGAGGCTTTTAATCCTTTGCTCAACATAAGAAAGTTCAATATCAATGATACGGTGGATATCTTCGCGTTTTATATCTTCAAAGATGATAACATCGTCAATTCTGTTAAGAAATTCCGGAGCAAAGGCTTTTTTTAGGGCATTTTCAATAATACTTCTGGCATATCCTGCTTTGTTCGACATTTTCGCTGATGTCTGAAACCCAACGCCTTCCCCGAATTCTTTCAGCTGCCTTGAACCAATGTTGGAGGTCATGATGACGATGGTATTTTTAAAATCTACTTTTCTGCCAAAACTGTCGGTAAGTAATCCGTCGTCAAGTACTTGTAACAAAAGATGAAATACATCGGGGTGTGCTTTCTCAATTTCGTCAAGCAATACAACAGAATAGGGTTTGCGCCTGATTTTTTCTGTCAACTGACCGCCTTCTTCATAACCAACATATCCGGGAGGCGCTCCAATCAGCCTTGAAACAGCAAACTTTTCCATATATTCACTCATGTCAATACGTATCAGAGCATCATCAGAGTCAAAGAGATATTTGGAAAGCACTTTTGCAAGGTAAGTCTTGCCAACGCCAGTGGGACCCAAGAAAATAAAAGTGCCGATAGGTTTGTTGGGGTCTTTCAGCCCGGCTCTATTTCGGCGTATGGCTTTAACAACTTTTTTTATGGCCTCATCCTGACCAATAACCTGACGTTTAAGTTCATCTTCCATATTAATAAGGCGGGTACCTTCATTCTGGGCAATACGCTGCATAGGAACTCCGGTCATCATAGCCACAACCTCTGCAACATTTTCTTCTGTAACTGTTTCCATATGCTGCTGGCTTTCGTCAAACCAGCTTTTTTTGGCAGCATCAAGCTCATTTTGCAGAGACCTTTCCAAATCGCGGTGCTTGGCAGCTTCCTCATACTGCTGCATTTCTATGGATTTACGCTTCAGGTTTTTAACTTCCTCAATTTTTGTTTCTATCTTTAAAATATTTTCCGGAACATGAATATTGGTAATATGAACTCTGGCACCGGCTTCATCAAGGGCATCAATGGCTTTATCGGGAAGGCAGCGGTCGCTGATATATCGGGCTGTTAGTTGAACACAAGCCTTGATAGCTTCATCAGAATATTTTACCAGATGGTGTTTTTCATACCTGTCTTTGATATTATGAAGTATTTCAATGGTTTCATCAGGTGTGGTTGGTTCTACAAGCACTTTCTGAAACCTTCTCTCCAGTGCTCCGTCTTTTTCAATATATTGCCTGTATTCATCAAGTGTTGTAGCGCCAATACATTGAATATCTCCTCTTGCCAGGGCAGGCTTGAACATATTGGAAGCGTCAAGAGAACCTGATGCTCCGCCTGCACCGACAATAGTATGTATCTCATCAATAAAGATGATGATATCGTCGTTTTTCTCAAGTTCATTAAGCACCGCTTTCATACGTTCTTCAAATTGTCCGCGGTATTTTGTCCCTGCCACCAGAGAGGCAAGGTCAAGAGTGACTATTCGTTTGTCGAATAAAGCCCTGGATACTTTGCGTTTTATAATTCGCAAAGCCAGCCCTTCTGCGATTGCTGTTTTGCCAACACCAGCTTCCCCGATGAGTACAGGGTTGTTTTTCTTTCTGCGACTTAATATTTGCGCAATACGTTCAAGTTCTCTTTCTCTTCCCACAACAGGGTCTAATCTATCTTCTTCCGCAAGACGTGTCAAATCCCTGCCAAAATTGTCAAGGGTAGGGGTTTTTGATTTAGGGTCTCCTGCTTTTTTCGATTCTCCTCCAAAAAAACCTTCATCAGGGTCATCGCTTCCCGGATTATTTGGTATATCATTTCTCGGGTTAAAATCAGCTCCACCATCTTCAATAAAATTCATGACACCTTGTTTTACCATGTTATAATCTATACCATGCTTTTCAATTATTTGAGTAGCAAGATTTGATTCGTCTTTAAGTATCGCTAGCAATAAATGCTCTGTTCCAACTAATTCTGTTTTAAAAATTTTGGTCTCAAGGTAAGAGAATTTCATGACTTTATCGGCCTGCTTACTAAGAGGGATATCAGCATTTTTGTCAATCTCCCTTGAAGTTTTTATTGTGTGTTCTATAGCATGTTTAATTTCATTCATGTTGCAATGAAGTGCACGTAACACCTTCATAGCCAATCCGTTGCTTTCCCGCATTAATCCAAGAAACAAATGTTCTACGCCCACATAATCATTCCCCAGCCGGATAGCTTCTTCCTTACTGTATTGAAATATGTCCTGTACCTGTTGCGAAAATTTTGAGTCCATCTTAGTTAATATTTATTTTCAAAGTTATAAAAAAAAATTACATTGTCAAAATTAACTAAGTACGTGTGTTTACAAGCATTTTGATGATGTTACTTTTCAACAGAAAAATGTTAGTAATAATATTGAAAATAAACTGTTTTTATTTGGGAAAAAAGTTGTATCTTCGTTAAACTTTAAAAAAATCTAATTATCTAAAAATGAGAGAGTTGTAGCTATGGAAG
This sequence comes from Bacteroidales bacterium, assembly GCA_023228145.1. Classification (NCBI taxonomy): domain Bacteria; kingdom Pseudomonadati; phylum Bacteroidota; class Bacteroidia; order Bacteroidales; species Bacteroidales bacterium. Next base: position 76,206 of record JALOBU010000014.1, read on the forward strand.
AACTAGAAAACATTATCAAAGTAAATATTGAGGACCAAATGAAAACCGCATACATTGATTATTCAATGTCGGTTATTGTATCCAGAGCCTTACCGGACATCAGGGATGGATTGAAGCCGGTTCACAGAAGGGTATTGTATGGCATGTATGATTTGGGCATTTTAGCAGGAAAGCCTTATAAAAAATCTGCAAGAATAGTAGGGGAGGTGCTTGGAAAATATCACCCACATGGTGATACATCAGTGTATGATGCCATGGTGCGCATGGCACAGGAATGGTCGTTGCGTTATCCACTTATTGACGGACAGGGTAATTTTGGCTCTATTGACGGTGACAGCCCTGCTGCTATGCGATATACCGAAGCACGTTTTCAGAAATTGGCTGAAGAAATGCTGGCTGATATTGAAAAAAATACAGTGGATTTTACATTAAATTTTGACGATTCGTTAGAAGAGCCTTCAGTTTTGCCAGCACGAATACCAAATCTTTTAATTAACGGAGCTTCAGGGATTGCTGTTGGTATGGCTACCAATATGCCACCTCATAACCTCAAAGAAGTTGTGGATGGTATCATTGCTTATATTGATAATAATGAAATCAGCATTGCCGAATTGATGAAGTTCATCAAAGCACCTGATTTCCCAACCGGTGGAGTAATATATGGCTACGAAGGCGTGAGAGATGCTTATGAAACAGGGAGAGGCAGGATAGTTATACGCGGAGAAGTTACCGTTGAAGAAGAAAACGGAAGGGAAAACCTTATCGTTACTTCCATTCCTTATCAGGTAAATAAGGCAGAGATGATTAAGAAAACTGCCGACCTTGTAAACGAAAAGAAAATAGAAGGCATTACAGAGATACGTGATGAATCGGATAAAAACGGGATACGCATCGTGTATGAACTGAAAAAAGATACTATTTCAAATGTTGTCATTAATAAATTATATCAATTCACGCCTTTACAATCTTCCTTTAGCGTTAACAACATTGCTCTTGTAAAAGGAAGGCCCATGCTCTTAAACTTAAAGGGGTTAATTACTCATTTCGTTAACCATCGTCATGATGTTGTAATCAGAAGAACAAAGTTCGACCTTGAACAGGCTGAAAAACGCGCTCATATTATTGAAGGCCTGCTGATTGCTCTTGATAATATTGACGAGGTCATTAACATCATCAGGGCAGCAAAGACTGTGGAAGAAGCCCGTAACGGCCTCATGGAGAGATTTTCCTTAACTGATGTTCAAGCCAGAGCCATTGTTGATATGCGCCTGCGTGCACTTGTTGGACTTGAAAGAGATAACCTTAAAAAAGAATACGAAGAACTGCTGAAACTTATTGAGCATTTGAAAAATATTCTGTCGGATGTGGCATTAAGGATGAAGATAATCAAGGATGAGTTACTCGAAATAAAAGAAAAATATGGTGACGAGCCTAAAACTGAAATAGAATATGCTGCCAGCGACTTCAGAATTGAAGACACCATTGCAGATGAACAGGTTGTAATCACCATCTCGCATATGGGATATATCAAACGTACACAACTCGTTGAATACAAGCGCCAGAACAGAGGGGGCAGGGGCTCCAGGGGTTCAGATATCAGGGATGATGATTTTCTGGAACACCTCTTTGTGGCCTCCATGCATAACTATATGCTGTTTTTTACCGAAAAAGGAAAATGCTTCTGGCTCAGGGTATTCGAAATACCTGAAGGCACCAAAACATCCAAGGGAAGGGCAATACAAAACCTGATTAGCATACCTCCTGATGATAAAGTTAAAGCCTACATTAATATTAAAGATATTACTGACAAAGAGTATGTCAAAAATAATTACATCATCCTCTGTACCATGAAAGGTGTAATTAAAAAAACCACACTTGAAGCTTACTCCAGACCAAGGCAATCAGGCATCAATGCTATCACTATCAGGGAAGGTGACGAACTGTTGCAGGCAAAACTCACCAACGGCACCAATGAGGTGTTGATGGCTTTAAAATCAGGGCGCGCTATCCGTTTCAACGAGGCTAAAGTAAGGCCCATGGGACGCAATGCAGCAGGCGTTAGGGGAATGACACTGACCGGAAAAAATGATGAGGTGATAGGCATGATTTGCGTTGAAAACGACAATTATGATATCCTGGTGGTTTCTGAAAACGGTTACGGGAAACGCTCTAAACTCGATGATTACAGGGTTACAAACCGTGGGGGAAAAGGAGTGAAAACCATTAACATTACAAATAAAACCGGGAACCTGATATCCATAAATAATGTTACGGATAAAAACGATTTGATGATTATTAATAAATCAGGAATTATCATCCGTATGGCCGTATCTGACCTTCGAGTGATGGGCAGGGCAACACAGGGTGTCCGCCTGATTGACCTGCGTGAAGACTCGATTGCAGCTGTGGCAAAAGTGGAAATGGATATTAACAGTGAAGATGAACTGTGTGAAAACAATGAGCATACAGATATTAGTCCTGAGAAAAAACCATACATTGTTGAACCGCAAAGTATTGCCAAGGATGAAATAAGCGATGAACTGATAAAGAAATATAAGGAAAATGACGAAAACAGGGATGAAAAAGAAGAAAATACCGATAAAGATGAGGATATTTAATTTTTGGCAAAGAACTTGTTTATAAAAAAATAAATTATTTTTGTAACCAACACATAAATTAAAAAAAATGAAAAAGTTAGTATTAGCAGTCAGTGTAATTTTAATTTCTGCTGCAGTTTTTTCACAAAACGCAAAAGTAGTAAGTGCTTATAATTACTTGAGAAACGGGCAGCTTGACAAAGCAAAGCAGAATATTGACGAAGCCTGTGTGCATGAACAAACAATGGGTCAGGCAAAAACATGGTTTTATTGTGGTAATATTTACCTGAGTTTAACAGGTACAGATAACGAGAAATACAAAGCATTATCGGAAAACCCAATGCAAGTGGCTTATGATGCTTATCAAAAAGCGTTAAAAATTGACCCTGAAATACAAAACGAAAGCCTTATGCCTTACAGCCCGAAAGTAGGATTGCTTATTTTGGGAGAACAGTATATCAACAAAGGCGCTGATTTTTATCAGCAGCAAAATTTTACCGAAGCCATATCCATGTTTGAAATGAGCAGAAAAATAAGTGGTATTTTCAGCCAAAAAGATACTATCGCTACATATTATGCAGCCATTTGCGCTATTCAGATGCAGGATAATGCAAAAGCAAAATCATATCTGGAAGACCTTACAAAAGCAAATATAAAACAAGGACTTGTTTACACTCAATTGGCAACTATCTATAAAAATGAAGGTGATAGCGTTAAAGCAATGAATACCATATTAAAAGGAAGAAAATTGATGCCTAACGACCTGAATCTGATAATAGGGGAGATAAATATTTATTTATCGCAGGGTAAATTCACAGAAGCACAAGATTTGCTTAATCTTGCTGTAGAGAAAGACCCCAACAATCCTTCATTGCATTTTGCCATTGGAGCCAATATGGATGAGTTTGGAAATTTTGAACAAGCTGAAAAATCATATAACAAAGCTATAGAAATAAAACCTGATTATTTTGATGCATATTATAATCTCGGAGCGTTGTATGTAAATACAGCAGCAAAAGTTATGGAAGATGCCAATAAACTTCCTATAACAGAAACTCAAAAATACGACGAATTAAAAACAAAAGCAGACGGTTTACTTGATAAAGCAATTCCGGCTTTGGAAAAAGCCCGCGAATTAAATCAAAAAGATAAAAACACCCTGTACACTTTGAAACAACTTTATGCAAGAAAGGGCAACCTTGATAAAATTAAAGAGATTGACGATATTTTAAAAGGTTTATAAAATTGGAATAAAAATAATTGAAGGAGAGAGTATCTCCTTTAATTATTAAAATACTATTTGACATAATATTTATTATAAGACAAAGCTAACTGGGGCTATCAAACAGCGTATTAACCTTAAAACCCGCTTGTATGAAGGCCATCAACATCAAATCGTAAAAAGAGATTGACAACAATTATGAATTCACTCTCGGCAACGGCACTCAGCACATTTTCTCAAGCAAAAAAAATTAGATGCATTCATTAACAAAAAAAACAAAGATTTAACCAGGATTCTTTATGACGTTAATATTCTTTGTTATAACTCAGGTTGTAATCATAAATGTTTGGCATTACCATTAATATTTATACTTCCTTTCGATTTAAGATTAACGATCAACGATTTTTGATTTTCGAATTGAATTCAAATCTAAATATGTAATATCGAGGCTTTCTTCATAGGAAACAAGAAATCCCGGTAGAAATTATGGTAAAATTCTTATTGAAAACTAATTATATCAAATCCCCCGATAACTCCTGGCACCTACCCCCGCCCCCGAAAATAATGGTAATTCAAATATAATTTATTCGGCAAGCCCTATTGTTATGTACATTTAAGTTCTATTCTTTAGCCAACTTGAACCTGTCAACATACTACGCCCCGCCGACCTGTCCCGCACACGAAGTGTCGGGATGCCTGCCCGTCCGGCTTGACTGATGCAAGCGGGTCAGGCGGGCTTGCCGACACAAAGTTAGCGGTATGTTTTTCATCTTATTATTAACATTTGTTCTATATTACTTAAAAATTCTCTCATGTTTTTCATTAGCTCTTCTATTTCAATTGGTGAAAACTTCAATTCATCATTTAAGCTTATAGAAGGTTTAATAGTCCTGGCCGGTGTTTGTGATATTTGATTGATAAATTTTTCATCAGCAATAGATAGCGAGTGAACAATAGCGTGTCTAGAAGCTTGCGCTAAAATAACATTATCAACAACGCTGTCTTTTTCAATCTTAAAACCAAAATATGTCTGAAATTCTCTACAAATACTTTGCATATCTTGAAATGTAAGATTCTTCTTTTTAATGATTATTTCTCCAATTGATTCTGATAAATCAAAATTATATGACTCCAATTCTTCAAAAGTGAATTTTAATTCAGCATTAATGCTTTTCAAACATTCATGTTTTTTCTCTGCATAATACTTAATTGAATCTCGAAATAAGTCTCGAACACTAGATGTAAAATAAGAAACGATTAATACAATACATTGGTTATATATTGATTCATATTGGATACGAAGAGAGTCGTTTTGCCTAATAGTTCTCAGTTGAATCAAAGTAGCTTCAGGTAAGAAACGAACATTCGTGATATTTATCTCTTTATTGACTTTTATTCTATTATTCAGTCCCTCAATTTGTGTTATACAAAAATCCAGTAAAATCTTATCAAATGACATTAAAGATTTTACTGATTCAATATGGGATAAAAAGCTGTCCAAAATTGGTTTAGTAACCTTAGATATTATTGATTCTTCATCATACAAATCTTTAGCGTCAATTGCGCTCGTTGGTATGCTAATATGAAAAGTCGTTGCAATATCCTCTATTGCTTTATCATGTGATATTTTTTTAAATTCACTAATAAACGATATACTATTCCCAGATTTACCACAACCAAAACATTTGAAAATTTTCTTTGATGGAGATACTGTAAACGATGGGGTTTTCTCATTATGAAAGGGGCATAAGCCTGTAAGCTTCCCTTTTTTTCGGGCCATTCAATCTTAGAGTTTCAAAAATACATTTTTTTCATTTAATACCATCATCGGTGTTTTATATCCCAAAGACTTGTGAGGTCTTTTGTAATTGTAGTCATAT
>JALOBU010000015.1 GCA_023228145.1 Bacteroidales bacterium
CAGTGCCCAGATCGTTACACCATTCGTGCAGGTCGGAACTTACCCGACAAGGAATTTCGCTACCTTAGGACCGTTATAGTTACGGCCGCCGTTTACTGGGGCTTCAATTCAATGCTTCACCTTGCGGTTGACATCTCCTCTTAACCTTCCAGCACCGGGCAGGTGTCAGGCCTTATACTTCATCTTTAAATTTTGCAAAGCCATGTGTTTTTGCTAAACAGTCGCCTGGGCCATTTCTCTGCGTCCCGATTTGCATCGGGAACCCTTTTTTCCGAAGTTACAGGGTTAATTTGCCTAGTTCCTTAGCCATGGATCACTCGAGCACCTTTGGATTCTCTCCTCGACCACCTGTGTCGGTTTCCGGTACGGGTTGCATATATCTGAAGCTTAGAGATTTTTCTTGGAAGCATGATTACGTCCATTATCCGCTTGTCCGAAGACTCACGGTACTATCAGGTTTCAGCAAGAACTACGGATTTTCCTATAGTTCTTATACCTACACCCTTCAACGTACTATTCCGTCAGTACGCAGGACTTTCACTTCTCCGTTATCCCATCGCAATATATGCAAGTACATGAATATTAACATGTTTGCCATCGACTACGCCTTTCGGCTTCGCCTTAGGACCCGACTAACCCTGATCCGATTAGCGTTGATCAGGAAACCTTGGTCTTTCGGTGTGCGGGTTTCCCACCCGCATTATCGTTACTTATGCCTACATTTTCTTTTCCAGCCGCTCCAACATACCTTACGATACATCTTCAATGCAACTGGAATGCTCCCCTACCAATATGAATTACTTCAATTCCACAGCTTCGGTAATATGCTTATGCCCGATTATTATTCACGCCCGATCGCTCGACTAGTGAGCTGTTACGCACTCTTTAAATGAATGGCTGCTTCCAAGCCAACATCCTAGCTGTCAAAGCAATCAGACTTCGTTAGATCAACTTAGCATATATTTGGGGACCTTAGCTGATGGTCTGGGTTATTTCCCTCTCGGCACTGGACCTTAGCACCCAGCGCCTCACTCCCGAGTATATGTCATAGCATTCGGAGTTTGTCAGGATTTGGTAGGCGGTGAAGCCCCCTAGTCCAATCAGTAGCTCTACCTCTATGACACTCAACCTCGAGGCTGTTCCTAGAAACATTTCGGGGAGTACGAGCTATCTCTCAGTTTGATTAGCCTTTCACCCCTACACACAACTCATCCAAAGACTTTTCAACGTCAACTGGTTCGGTCCTCCATCAACTGTTACGCTGACTTCAACCTGGTCATGTGTAGATCACAAAGTTTCGCGTCTACCCCCACTAACTAAACGCCCTATTCAGACTTGCTTTCGCTTCGGCTCCTTCCGTAAACAGAATTAACCTTGCTAGTGAGGAGTAACTCGTAGGCTCATTATGCAAAAGGCACGCCGTTAGCTACTAACCATGCAAGCATGGTGTTGGCCTCCGACCGTTTGTAAGTGTATGGTTTCAGGTTCTATTTCACTCCTCTGTTCGAGGTTCTTTTCACCTTTCCTTCACAGTACTTGTTCGCTATCGGTCTCTCAGTAGTATTTAGCCTTACCAGATGGTGCTGGCAGATTCCCGCAGGATTTCTCCGGTCCCGCGGTACTCAGGATACTGTTAGGTAGTGAATTCGTTTTGCGTAGGGGACTATCACCCTCTATGGTCTAGCTTTCCAGAAATGTTCCGCTACAAATTCACAATCCACGTTACAGTCCTACAACCTCCCGATTGCCTTAACAATCGGGATTTGGGCTGTTCCCTGTTCGCTCGCCACTACTTAGGGAATCACTATTGTTTTCTCTTCCTCCGCTTACTAAGATGTTTCAGTTCGGCGGGTTGACTTCCCTTGCGGGATTCCCGACCTTCAGTCGGGAGGGTTGCCCTATTCGGAGATCTCCGGATCACAGGCTATTAGCGCCTCCCCGAAGCTTATCGCAGCTGGTCACGTCCTTCATCGTCTCTGAGAGCCAAGGCATCCTCCATACACTCTTAATTACTTTCTTGTTAGATGCTTGAGTTTTCTCGATTAATCATTAATTATTGTATTTTCTTCCAATATGTCAAAGAACTTTTACCGCTTTGAGGCGATTTGTGGAGAATAACGGATTCGAACCGATGACCCCCTGCGTGCAAGGCAGGTGCTCTAGCCAGCTGAGCTAATTCCCCATAACGATTTTTCAGTAGTCTCGAGCAGATTTGAACTGCTGACCCCTACATTATCAGTGTAGTGCTCTAACCAGCTGAGCTACGAGACTATTTCTGCAGCATTACACTTGCCGTTTGAGAGCCCTAACTGAGCTCGTTGTGGGTAAAAGAATAATGAAGAAGTAAGAAGAGTAAGTACCAATCCGGAAATCCGGATATAGTAAATCGCTCTAGAAAGGAGGTATTCCAGCCACACCTTCCGGTACGGCTACCTTGTTACGACTTAGCCCCAGTCATCGGTTTTACCCTAGGCAATTCCTTGCGGTCATCGACTTCAGGTACTCCCGACTTCCATGGCTTGACGGGCGGTGTGTACAAGGCCCGGGAACGTATTCACCGGATCATTGCTGATATCCGATTACTAGCGAATCCAACTTCACGAAGTCGAGTTGCAGACTTCGATCCGAACTGAGACCGGTTTTAGAGATTTGCATCTTGTCACCAAGTAGCTGCCCTCTGTACCGGCCATTGTAGCACGTGTGTAGCCCTGGACGTAAGGGCCGTGCTGACTTGACGTCATCCCCACCTTCCTCACTACTTGCGTAGGCAGTTTCATTAGAGTACCCAGCATTACCTGATGGCAACTAATGATAGGGGTTGCGCTCGTTATGGGACTTAACCCGACACCTCACGGCACGAGCTGACGACAGCCATGCAGCACCTTGCAATTTTCATCTGCATTTCTACAGACACTCTCTTGCGAGATATAGCATTCAAGCCCAGGTAAGGTTCCTCGCGTATCATCGAATTAAACCACATGCTCCTCCGCTTGTGCGGGCCCCCGTCAATTCCTTTGAGTTTCAACCTTGCGATCGTACTCCCCAGGTGGATTACTTATTGCTTTCGCTCAGACGCTGACTGTATATCGCCAACATCGAGTAATCATCGTTTACAGCGTGGACTACCAGGGTATCTAATCCTGTTTGATCCCCACGCTTTCGTGCATGAGCGTCAGTTATAGCTTAGTGAGCTGCCTTCGCAATTGGTGTTCTGTGTCATATCTAAGCATTTCACCGCTACATGACACATTCCGCCCACTTCAACTATACTCAAGAATAACAGTATCAATGGCAATTTTCCAGTTAAGCCGGAAGATTTCACCACTGACTTATTATTCCGCCTGCGCACCCTTTAAACCCAATAAATCCGGATAACGCTTGGATCCTCCGTATTACCGCGGCTGCTGGCACGGAGTTAGCCGATCCTTATTCTTACGGTACCATCAGCCCCCGACACGTCGGGGGGTTTTTTCCCGTATAAAAGCAGTTTACAACCCGTAGGGCTGTCATCCTGCACGCGGCATGGCTGGGTCAGACTTGCGTCCATTGCCCAATATTCCTTACTGCTGCCTCCCGTAGGAGTCTGGTCCGTGTCTCAGTACCAGTGTGGGGGATTTTCCTCTCAGAACCCCTAGACATCAGAGCCTTGGTGGGCCGTTACCTCACCAACTAGCTAATGTCGCGCATGCCCATCTTAAACCGCCGGAGCTTTAAATGTAAAAAGATGCCTCTTCACAGTGTTATGGGACATTAATCCCTCTTTCGAGGGGCTATTCCCCAGTTTAAGGTAGGTTGCATACGTGTTACGCACCCGTGCGCCGGTCGCCGCCAGATATTGCTACCCGCGCTGCCCCTCGACTTGCATGTATTAAGCCTGCCGCTAGCGTTCATCCTGAGCCAGGATCAAACTCTTCATTGTAAAATTTGATCTTAAATGTTCTCAAGATTTACTATTCTTCTCAGGTTATTGACAAGAGATACTTACTCTTTTCTTACCTTCTTCAATATTTTCAAAGAACTTGTCTTTTTTCCCTTTTGTTAAAGGGAGTGCAAAATTACTACTTATTTTATTATCTCCAAATATTTTTTCACTTTTTTTGAAAATATTTTTTAAATACTTTAAAATCAAAGCGATATAAATGAAATATTTTTAAAGAACTTTTGTTAAACCTCTTTTTTTATTATAAGGGACTGCAAAGGTAATACATTTTTAGGTCGCTTGTCAAGAAAAATTTTTCTTTTTTAACTTTAAAATTTTGATTGTATTTTTGGTTTTTATTTTGAAAACAATATTTTTTGATATTATACATTTATTAATATAGCGTAACAAATAATCAAATGAAAAAAACAATATTCTTCTTTTTTGTTTTTTTTACTACTCTGCTTGCTGTACACTCAGGCATAGCCATAGCGCAGGAAAGCGAGCCGTCAATCAGAGATGATTATGATGTTACTTTTAAAGGACGTTTCTTCTATGGCGGAGGACTAGGGATGCAGTTTGGAACGGTTACTATGGTTGATGTTGCCCCGCAGTTCGGATATTATCCCTTAGAGAATATCGCAATCGGTATGGGACTGACCTATCAGTACATCAGCGACAGAAGGTATGAACCTCCTGAAAGCTTGCATGTTTTAGGCACCAGCATATTTACAAACCTGCACCTTCCGTTTTACAACAGTATTTTTGCACACGGTGAGTACGAGTTTATTGCATATAATACAGATGTGTTTAGCCTCGATAATAAAAGAAAATGGATTTGTGTTCATAATGTATTAGCCGGAATAGGCTACAGACAAAGAATATTCAACAGGTCATCCATTTTTCTGATGGTGTTATGGAATTTTAATGAAACACAATATAATCTATACAGCAACCCTGTGATTAGGATGGGTGTTAATTTTGGTTTTTGAAAAAACATCACTTAATTAATGCTTTTTGATTTAATGATATTTTGAAAAGTAATACCGATATTAAGAATAATGAAGCAATAAACATTTTCTGGTTCCGCAGAGACCTTAGGATAGAAGACAATGCAGGACTTTATCATGCTTTAAATGCCGGATTTAAAGTAGCGCCAATTTTCATATTCGACACAAATATTGTTGAGCAAATTGAAGTGAACCCTGACTCACGAGTGATGTTTATATGCAGTGCCTTGTCTGCCCTACAAAGCAATTTGCGTTCTGAAGGTTCATTATTACAAGTTTTTAAAGGCACACCTTCTGAAGTTTTTATTATGCTCTCTGAAAAGCTTCACATAAAAGCTGTCTATACCAACAAAGATTATGAGCCTTATGCAATAAAAAGGGATACAGAAGTGGCAACTATACTGAAGAACAAAGGCGTTGTTTTTCATGCATACAAAGACCAGGTGATGTACGATACAGATGATGTGATAAAAACAGATGGCAATCCTTATACGGTTTTTACACCCTACTCAAGGCTTTGGAAAAAAAAAATTTTGCAGGAAGGAATACGAAACTATCTGACAGAAAAGTTGCTGGGTAATTTACTCAAATACCCAAATGAAAACTTTTCAGATGTTACATTATGTTATAATATTGAGAAATCAATACCGATGCATAAACCGGAAATCCCTTCTGCAATTATCAGGGAGTACCATAAAACACGTGATTATCCCGCACTTGAGGGAACATCGAAGTTAGGACATCATCTGCGTTTTGGTACAGTCAGTATCAGGAAACTGTTATCAATAGCAACTGAACTAAATGAAACCTGGCTCAACGAGTTGGTATGGCGTGAATTTTTTATGATGATTTTATGGCATTACCCAAAAGTGGTAACACATAATTATAAATCAAAATATGATTCTGTTTTTTGGCGGAATGATGAAAATGAATTTGAACGCTGGCGTCATGGCGAAACCGGTTATGCCATGGTGGACGCAGGGATGCGGCAGTTGAATTCCACAGGATGGATGCATAACAGGGTGAGAATGATTGCAGCCGGTTTTTTAGTTAAGCATCTGCTGATTGACTGGCGATGGGGTGAAGCTTATTTTGCCCAAAAGCTTATGGATTATGAATTATCATCCAATAATGGCAACTGGCAGTGGGCGGCGGGAACAGGTTGTGATGCTGCCCCTTATTTCAGGATTTTTAATCCGGAAGAGCAGCTAAGAAAATATGACCCGCAACATATTTATGTGAAAAAGTGGGTTCCTGAGTTTGGAACAAGTAGATATGTGAAACCCATAGTGGAAAACAACTATGCTCGTAAACGTGTGATAGAGGTTTATCGTAAAGCACTTTTAGATTGAACTGTCGGGGTGACTGAGCGTTTGACCTGCGCCGTGGTCATTCACCCCGACAATATACTATGAAATATCTTTCAGCACTTCAACGATAAGCCGGTAGCATTTTTCAACGGTATGGATTTCAATTTTTTCTCCCGGCGCATGAACACCCATTAGCGTTGGCCCGAAAGAAATCATATCCATGCCCGGATATTTTTCTCCGATAAGCCCGCATTCCAAACCAGCGTGAATGGCTTTAATCAGGGGTTCCTTCCCAAAAAGTCTTTTATAAGCATTCTTTGAAATTTCCAATGTTTTTGATTTTAAATCGGGTTTCCATCCCGGGTAACCGGAAGCATGAGAAATCTTTACGCCCGGGTGCTGAAAGGCGCAGTCCACCATGTCCACCATGTCCTGTTTGGCTGATTCGATAGAACTTCTTTGACTTGTAGCGATTTTTATTTCACTTTCTTCAAGTTCAGGAATTTCTTTATCATCGGATTCATCTTTTGCATCGCCTTTCATTTTTATGCTCGCAAGGTTGGTGGAAGTCTGCACTAAACCTTCAATATCCGGCGACATAGTTATCACTCCGTGAGGGCAGGCATACAGACAATTCAGCAATGTTTCCTGAGTCTGTTTATCTATTATCTGTTTAGGCAAATCAACTTTTGTACATGTGATATTCAGTTCGGGTTCGTTGGTTTTGTATTCCGCTTTAATGTTACTGCTGATTTTGTCAAAGCACATTTTAAAATCATTAGCTTTTACGGATGGAATTAAACAGACGCATTTTCCTTCACGGGCTATAGCATTTCTAAGGTTCCCGGCTTTAATGTATGATATCTTAGCATCAAATTTCCGCATCAGGTTCCACATTATCCGAACAATCAGTTTTACTGCGTTTCCTCTGCCTTTATTGATGTCTTCACCGGAATGTCCGCCCTGCAGGTCGCTTACATTTATCAGATAAGGGTCATGGTTAGCTGGAACGTTTTCTTTTTTATAAAAAAATCTCGCTACGGTATCGCCGCCACCGGCGCAACCAATTGTAAATTCACCGTCTTCTTCCGAATCAAGGTTTATGAGCATGCGGCTTTTTACAAAGTCAGATTTCAGAGAAAATGCACCTTTGAGCCCGGTTTCTTCGTCAACAGTAAACAGGCATTCCAGTGGCCCGTGTTGAATATTTTTGTCTGCCAGAATGGCCATCTGCAGGGCAACGCCAATACCGTTATCCGCGCCCAGCGTGGTTTCTTTTGCTACGAGCCATCCGTTTTCAATAACCGCTTTTATGGGGTCTTTTGCAAAGTCGTGAATAGTATCCGAATTTTTTTCGCAAACCATATCCACGTGGCTCTGCAATACTACAGACGGGATGTTTTCTTTTCCAGGAGTAGCCGACTTTCTGATGATTACATTCCCCACTTCGTCAATTTTTGTTTCAAGTTTTAGTTTTTCGCCAAAGGCTTTCAGGTAAGCAATTATTTTTTCTTCTTTGCCTGAAGGACGGGGGATTTGCATAATTTCAGCAAAGTAGCTCCATACGGTTTTAGGTTCGAGGTTTAGGATTTCTGGGTTCATTTTATTAGGTGTTTAGGTTTTTTAGGCTGTTAGACTGTTAGGTTTATTAGGCTGTTAGGTTGAATAGGTTATTAGGTTTTTTTATTGGACTCCGCATTTGATTTCCAGCATTTTTGCTGCGAAAGTTTTTCCATATTCAATACAGCGTTGAATGTCTTCCTGTGAGGGTGTAAATTTTACAAAGATATTATCAGCCATAAGGTTCAACTTAAGATTTGTTAGCATGCTTTCCATAATTTTTTGCGCTTCGCCGCTCCAACCATAAGAACCGAAGCATCCGGCCAGTTTTCCCTTATCTCTAATCGGGTTTATCAGAGCGAAAAGTGTATAAATCTGAAGTAATGTATTCTGGTTTATCGTCGGGCTTCCGATAATAAAAGCGCTGGCTTCGGTTAGTTTACGGTCTATTTCTGCCGGCCCCATTTTTTCAATGTCGCAAAGGTCAATTTCCACATGGCCGTTTTCTTTAATTCCTTCAGCAATGGCTTCTGCTAATAGTTGTGATTTTTGATAAGCGGAAACGTAAGCAATAAAAACTTTTTCCTTTTGAGGATAGGAAACAGCTTCTTTAGCATATTGCTCTGATAAATCTACATATCGTTTCCAGTTTTTTGTGAGCAAAGGCCCATGACCGGTGCAGATAGCCTGAATATCAAGCGGGCGTATTTTTTCTATAGCTTTCAGCATAAATTTACTGAATGGCTTTAGTATCACATCAAAATAGTATTTAAAAGCATCATCAAAATTTCCGACTTTATCATCATACATTTCTTCGTGGCAAAAATGCGAACCAAATGAGTCGCAGGTAAATAATACCTTGTCTTCTTCCAGATAAGAATACATACTGTCGGGCCAATGGAGGTTGGGAGCGCCAATAAAGCGAAGTGTTTTGTTTCCTAAGTTCAAAATATCACCGTCTTTAACCACGATGTGCGGAAATTCACAATTTCCAAGCTCGTTCATATACCTGATGACATTACCTGTTCCAACGATTTTGGCATTGGGAGCCATATTCAGCAATTTAAGGGCATTTCCCGAATGGTCGGGCTCGGTATGATTTAAAATGATGTATTCAATTTCTGCCGGGTTTACGACCTTTTTCAGTTTTTCGAGATAAACATCCCAGAATTTCTCTTTGCAGGTTTCTACCACCGTTTTCTTATCTGCATTTATAAAATAAGAGTTATAAGTGGCTCCGTATTTTGTTTCCATCACAATATCGAAGGTACGAATGTCTTTATCCAACACACCTATCCATTTTACGTCGGTTGTAATGTCAAGTATTTTATCGTCCATAATTTAAAAATTTATACAAAAATATGATTTAATTTGATTTTGCAGCACCAGTTTTGGTCCCCAGGTGTACAATTTTCTTTCTTAATTTTTTCTCAATTAAAATATAGGTGATGCTGCAGGTGCCAACCAGAACAGCAAGGTAAATGAAAAACTGTGGCATATTAAAAGTATCGCATCCGCAGATTTTTGAAAACACAAGGTAAACAGGATATTGTAATATGTATATGCCATAACTGATATCGCCAAGAAATACAAAGGATTTCGACCCCAATATTTTGGAAATAAATGATTTGTCAAGAGCCAGACCTGTAAGTATCATAAAAAATACTGGCGATAACAAGCCATTATGGATGCGGAGGTCAGGAATTTTATTGTAAGCGAGAAATGCTAAAAAAAGTATTAGTCCTGTGAATGCAATAATTATGGGAAAATATGAAAAGTTTTTATTTGATTTTTTTATTTTGATGACCAGAGCGCCTGCAAACATGCCGAAAATAAAAGCATTTAAATGCCATACAGGAAAAAATGCAATTAAATCATCAATCACTTTATTTCCAAATTCATAAACATGGGTTTCAAAAAAATAATTTTGCAATATACTTAATATCCAAATTATTAATGAAAATAAACCGAGCTTCCACAAATTGAGTTTTTTAAAAAGGATTAATAATAAAGGAAACAGCAGGTAAAAGAATATTTCAACAGATATGGACCAACCCGGGAAATTAATGTCGGTACAATACCCCGGTGTCCAGGCGTGAAGTGCCAGAATCTGGAGCATGATGCTCAATCCTCTGGGATGTGTGTCAAATAAAAGTATAAGTGCTGCCAAAGTTATAATAATACCAAAGAGATAAATAGGGTAAATGCGTGCAAAACGTTTCAGGTAAAACATTTTGCTGGAGAATCTACTGTATTCAAAGTAATTGAGTGTCAATACCATACCTGAAAGGAAAAAGAAAAAACTAACAGCAACAGGGCCGTTGTCTACAATAATGTTTACGATTTTATTTGAAAATATCCCCACCCCGTAATGATGAAAAACCACCATCACTGCTGCCAGAAACCTTGGAAATGTTAATTGGGGGATATATTCATTTTGAGCCATGATTTAATCAGGTTGTACTAATGTAATTTTTAAAAGTTTTTATTAAAATTCAAATTCAATTTGAATGGCTCCGGGAAAGTCTTTCCCTTTCTTTGTTTTTGAGTTTTTTTTCTTGTTGTTTTTCTCAGAAGATGTTTTCTTTTTTTCGGAGGTATCTTGTCGAGTTTCCTTTTCTGTTGCTTTCTTGGGTTTTATGGGCCTGTCTGCAATTCTTTTTTCTTCCTTTGCTTGTGTGTTCTCTTCTTCGGCTGATGTTTCTTCAATATGGATGTCTTTCAGTTCTATTCTTCCTGTTGTTTGTTTGTCAGGTGTTGGACTTTTTTCTTCAGGAATTTCCGGTGTTTCGTTTTCGCCAGATATTTCTGAGTCTGGTGTTTCAGGAATGATGCGTTTTATTTCCTGTATTACATTGTTTGAAAGCCGCTTACCTTTAGCTTTATGGCTCTTCACGCCAATAAAATCCTTCAGGTTAATAATTTCGGAAGGTTTGCTACGTAAATTTTTTGTTATATAAAACAGTTCAATTGAAGGGTCGGGTTCTGACATAAATTCCACCATGTATGACTCGGGGGTGTCGCCGACGAAGCTTGTCTTTTTCTCTGAGTATTCAATGTTAAAACGTTTTACGAAATGATAACCTAATTCTCCGTCGAAATAAATTACAGTATATGTTTTTTCGGGATTGTATTTTTCAATTTCGAAAAGGTCTTCGTCGAAATGTACAGACAGGTCGCAGTTATAAATTCTGAAATGCCCTGACTTCATAAAAGCGATGATTTTATCAGCAGCTTCGAAAGCTCCGAGGTATTTTCCGCGTTGCTCGGTATTAATACGTTTCACAGTGTCATCATACCATAGATCTCGTGCGCTGAGAGTTGAAACCCCTTCGCCTTTCAGAGTGATTTTACGTACAGGGTTTTTTGTAAGTATGTTGCCGATAGAATTACGCCCCTTGATTGCCAGAGTGCTGAAGTCAAAGTCGAAATTAAGTATTTTTAATCTGGGTTTTGGCCTGAGGTGTACGGTAATAACTTCGGCTTCACCATTAGGGTTTGCCGTAAAATATAATACTTTGGAATCAGCTTTGCCCTTGGTAAGGACATATTCTTTGTCACGGTTAACTCCCATCACGGCAAAACGCTTCACCATGGCCGGGCCACCTCTTCCATCCTGGTAAACCATATTGAAAATTGTGCGGTCGTCGTATCTTTTATAAACCGCAGCATGTATTATATTCTTCCCAACAAATAACTTTTCGGAAACCTTAGTAAGCATAAAAGTGCCATCGGCCCTGAAAGTTATGATATCATCTATGTCGGAACATTCGCATACAAATTCATCTTTTTTGATACCGGTACCAATAAACCCTTCTTCTCTGTTGATATATAGCTTTTGATTGGCGGCAGCTACCAGGGTGGCTTGTATCACATCAAAATTGCGTATTTCGGTGCGGCGTTCCCTTCCGGCAGCATATTTCATACGGATACGTTCATAATATGCAATGGCATAATCAACCAAATGGTCTAAGTCGTATTCTACCTGCGCAATATCATCATTAAGTGATTCAATGATGTTTTTTGCCTTGTCGGAATTATATTTTGATATTCTTTCGATAGGAATTTTACGTAAGCGGTGAATGTCTTCTATAGTAACAGGCCTTATAAATAACTTGACATAAGGTTTCAGGCCTTTGTCGATGGTTTCGTTTATTTCCTGGTCTGTCTTTGATTTTTTTATCAGCTGATAAACTTCTTTTTCAATAAAAATACGTTCCAGTGTGGCAAAATGGAGTTGCTCGAGGCATTCGGCTTTTTCAATTTCCAGCTCGTGCTGAAGCAGGTCGAGGGTATGTTGTACTGATTTTTCCAGTATTTCATGAACGGTGATGAATTTGGGCTTTTGGTTTTCGATGACACAACATATTGGTGATACGCTGCTTTCACAAGCGGTAAAAGCGTATAACGCATCAATGGTTGTGTCGGGTGAAACCCCTGGGGCAAGGTGTATGATTATTTCAACTTTTTCAGCCGTGTTGTCTTCTATCTTGCGTATTTTTATTTTGCCTTTATCATTTGCAGTAACTATGGTTTCGATAAGCGATGCGGTGGTTGTGCCGAAAGGTATTTCGGTTATCATCAAAGTTTTCTTATCCTCCTGAACTATTTTTGCCCTAATCCTTACTTTTCCTCCGCGTGCGCCGTCATTGTATTTTGAAAAATCAGCCATACCGCCGGTAGGGAAGTCAGGAAGGATTTCGTATTCTTCATTTTTGAGGTGTTTGATGCAGGCATCTAAAATTTCAATAAAATTGTGCGGTAATATTTTGGATGACAAGCCCACTCCAATGCCTTCAACACCCTGGGCTAACAACAAAGGAAATTTAACCGGTAGGGTAATGGGTTCTTTGTTTCTGCCGTCATAAGAATTTTGCCATACAGTAGTTTTGGGGTTAAAGACCACATCAAGAGCAAATTTCGACAAACGGGCTTCAATATAACGCGGGGCGGCGGCACTGTCGCCTGTAAAAATATTTCCCCAATTTCCCTGGGTATCTATCAGCAGGTCTTTTTGTCCAAGCAATACCAACGCTTCTCCAATGGAGGCGTCTCCATGAGGGTGGTATTTCATAGTGTTGCCAATGATGTTAGCGGCTTTGTTGAACCTGCCGTCGTCCAGCTCTTTCATCGAGTGTAAGATGCGTCTCTGAACGGGCTTCAGCCCATCTTCAATGTGAGGGACAGCCCGGTCCAGATTCACATAGGAGGCATATTCAAGAAACCAGTTTTTGTACATTCCCGAAAGGTGTGTCGCCTGATGAGAATCGCCCATACTGCCGATGTTGCTTTCACCGTCCTGATGTTGTTCTGTGTTGTCCTTGTCTTCTTCGCTCATCGTATTGCTTTGGTTTTATTTCCAAAAACGCAAAATTATAACTTCTCCGGCAAGAAACAGCAATGCAAGCAACACAAAAGTTTTCCACAATTTTATCCCCTGATTAAGTTCGGATATTAAAAGTGGCAGGGATTTCACTTTTGCTTCAAGCAATTGGGCATTTTTGAGATGACTTTTGTTAATATGCTGTTTAATTTCATCCGGAGTGGCAACTCTCAGGTCTGATTCATCACTGTTGTAATTAAATGCAATGCCGTTTATCAGTTTTTTTTCACCCGATAATTCATAATTTCCGCTCTCTTTTACTTGCTGGTTAACCATTAAAGCAGTTTTTCCGGGCATTTTTTGTATTCCGGGAATAATTTCTATTTCTTTTTCGGTGTGTTTTAATTTTACTACAAGGTCTTTGCCTTCTTCGTAAACCAGCGGCATCTCAAGCACACTTTCTTCTCCTATCGTATAATAAAGCTTATTTTGCATGCGGCTCAGCAGGGCTATTTTATATATAGTGGGCACAAATAGCGCATGCCGTGGAAAATTGCTGAATGAGGTCTGAAGGGGTATCGCAAGCAAGTAAACTTTACCGTTGCCGCAACTTTGAACATCCAGAAAAATATCGCCGTTTTGAAGTTTTAGAAGGTACTCCTGCACGGAACGGCTGATACGGCTGATGGCATAATAAGACGTTACCTGTGGCATATCCATGTTTTGCGGAATGCTCTCAAAAACATCTGTAAAAACAGGATTCTGAAGATTGATAGTCGCTATTTTTTGAGCAGCTTTTAAAAGGGAAGTATAATAATTTGAACCCAGTGAACTGAGAAACTGCCGGTAATTTTCAATATTTATTTTTTCTGAGGGTATTACCAGGAGGTGCCCTCCGTTGCTGACAAATTTTTGTAACTCTTGTGCCAATCCTGTTGAAATATCTTCTAATTCGTTGATTATAATTAAATTATACGAATTTAATGCATTGTAGTTAACCTGTCCGACAGGTGTGTTTTGATAAGTAAATGCAGAGTCCTCAGCCATCAGAGAATTCAGAAAGGGGCTTGGCTGCTTTCCGTTGATGCTTAATACCGGCACCGACGGAAGAATGTTATATGAAAAATAAAACTTATCATCAAAAATAATAGGGTTATCTGTTATCTCTATCATCCCATGGTGAACTCCGGCTTCATGGTCGATGTATGAAATAACTACTCCGGCAGTGCCGTTTGGGCCAATATTGAAACTATTTACGGCTTTTTGTACTTTATTGATATAAAGGCGCAAAGGTACTTTTTCGATAGCCTCTGCAGAATTGTTTTTAATGCTGATAAAAAGCTTTACGGTTTGCCCCGTAAGATGTACCGGCGATTCGAACCAGCAGGTATCAATGTATAGATTGTTGATATTGTTGGCGTTGACAGGAACTAAAAAATAATTAATTGACGTATCGGGGATGAACATCTCAGGTTTGCAGGTTGTTTTCTGAAAGTCGGATATTACGTAAGCAATGTTGGAAGAGCCTTTCAGGTTGCTGAAAATTTCCAGTTGCCTTTTGGCAATATCCTGCAGCGAGCGGCTTATGGGGCTAAGTTCTAAACCACGCACCATTTCGCTAAATTCATCGCGCGTAACAAATTGCCAGTGACGGGCTTCAAAATCATTGGTGAGCAGTTGAAAATGGTCGCCGCTGCGATACGCGGAAGCTATTTCTATGGCTTTGTGTTTGGCTTCGTCAATCAGGCTGCCTCTGCTGCCCTCAGCCTGCATGCTGAAAGAATTATCAATATAAATACTGATGTAGTTTACGGCTTTGGGGTTGGCAGATTGTTGCTTATGAGGAATGTAGGGTTGGGCAAAAGCAAACACCAGGGCTGTGATGGCAAGTATGCGAAGCAACAAAACAATCAGGTTGCGAAGCTGTGATTTTCTGCGTGTTTCCAGTTTTAACTCCTGAAGGTAACGTACATTGCTGAAAAAAACTTTTTTGTATTTACGGAAGTTGAACAAATGGATGATGATGGGTACTGCCACAGCAAACAATGCAAACAGAAAATATGGATTTAAGAAAGTCATCCGTAAGTTTTATTAAAGCGCAAATTTAGTCATTTTTGAGAATTTTTGACGCGGTGCAGTCACTAATAATAACCAATATATTTTCAGATTATTAAAAATTTTATTAGATTTGTAAAATAGTTAAAAGCAGAGCGCGGTTTTTTCCCGATAATACCCGGTCACTATTTTTCTAGTGGCATGCGGTAAGAGAAGTCAAAACTCAGATATGGGTTTGCTTTGTAAGTTTCAAAGCTTAGGCCTTTTATTAATTTAAAAAAATAAATATGATGAAAAATGATAATAAGATATATTATAAGTCACGTGATTTTAAAACAATTTCATTATGGAAAAACATCACCCGGGAGCAATGGAATAATACTAATTGGCAAAAAGTCAATACTATACGTGACATAGAACAATTAAAACAAGTAATTAAACTCAATAATTTTCAGGAGAAAGAAATCAGAAGAACCCTGCAGGTATTAAAAAAAGAAGGGAAAGAGGCCTTGCGTATTACCCCATATTATGCTACGCTTATGCAGGAAGACCCGTTTCATCCCGTGATGCTGCAGGGTGAAAAATCAAGCCAAAGGCTAGACCCTGTTTTCTGGCAATGTGTACCAACTCCTGCCAACCTGCTGTTTCCCGATACAGGTGCAGAAGGCGCTATGTGTGAGGGTTCCAGAAGCTATGGCGCCGCTTATCAACGATATCCAAACCGGGTGGCGCTGTTTGTGGGCGAAAATACAAGCTGTGCTTCTTACTGTGTGCATTGCCAGAGGGCAAAATCACTGGACGGCTCTGTGGATGTGAATAGAAAAGAAATCAATAAAGGATTGTTTTATATAGGGTATAACAGAAATATCAACGAAGTGCTTGTAACAGGAGGCGACGCCTTGATGATAAGCAGGTCGCGACTTCAGTATATTCTTGAGGAATTAAGCAAAATTCCGCATCTTCGTACCATAAGGATTGCTACAAGAACTCCTGTGGTGATGCCAATGGGTGTTACAGATGACATACTCGCTTTAATCAAAGAGTCTGCAAATAAATACAACCAGGGAATAGAAAAATATGTGTATTTTATGACGCATATTAATCATTATCAGGAAATTACATCAGAAATGGCATCGGCCATCAAACGAATTAGCAGTCATGGTTTCACCATCAGAAACCAGACGGTATTGTTAAATCATGTAAATGATTATTACAAGACACTGGCTGAAACATTCCGCCGCATGTTCTGGGTGGGCGTTCATCCTTATTATTTATTGCAGTGCCATAAAGAAAAGGGCCTGGTGCATTTTATAACGCCCATACAGATTGGGAAGATATACATGAAGCATCTTCAGGGCTGGATGTCGGGCATTACCGTGCCGCGTTATGCCGCCAATGTGGAAGGCGGCGGCGGAAAAGTGCTGCTGATGCCCTCCGGGCATGATACATTAAATATTGACGATAAAATTGACCAGAAAATCTCCGAGAGTTTTGCGAACGTGATTACCTGGGATGGTAAAGAATGGTTAAGGTACGAAGCATTGGGAAGGGCAACTTACGAAGAGTTTGAGGCCGGCGTTAAAATTATGGACGATTTTATCGGGCGCAAGGGTGTTTTCTTTCCCAAACTCATCATTGTTGACAAAGACGGGAACCATCTTGAAACAACCAACAGGACAAAACTACCCACCCTGAAAAAAATAAAAAAATCCGAACTTCTCGGATACAAACTTCACAGCCACAACATGCCGCTTACCAACCCCGCCGAAATATCGGATGAATTGGACAGGCAATTTGTGAAATCAAAATTCATGAAGCAGGAATAGATTTGTAATGGTATTGGCGTGAAAAAATTTATTTGATTTTACAGGAAAGCGATTTGTTTTCATTTTGGTGTTTGATATTAAATATTTATATTTGTGTTCAAATTTAAAATGTTAAGCTATCTCCTGAAAGTCAGCAAATAGTGTTGAAAAAAGGGGAAGCGAGAAATGAGTTAAGCACAAGGCTAAAAAGACAAACACGAAAACAAATTAAGATTGACAAACTCGACCCTTACATATGAACGTAGATTAATTGCTTTTATAGACATTCTTGGCTTCAAGGACATTGTAAAGCAATCAGAGACAGACTCTACTAAAATAGAGCTAATCTATTCTGTTCTTGAATATTTAAAGGATTGGGAAAAGACAGAAAAGTGGGACTTGAAATTTTTAGAAATTGAAGAAGACGCTCAAAAAAAAGGGGTAAGCAATTTTGACTTGCGTGGTAAGACAAATACAACTTCATTTTCTGATAGCATAGTCGTTTCGGTTCAGGTTGACAATAACGTAAATGAAATGGCTTCAACTTTAATTGTTAATCTCGCCTATATAGGAACTGTGCTTCTAGAAAAGGGAATTTTATTTCGTGGTGGTTTGACAATTGGAAATTTAATTCACGTTGACAATGGCACTGTATTCGGACAAGGATTAATTGACGCATATATGCTTGAAACAAGAAGTGCAAAATTTCCTAGAATTGTTCTTTCGGACAAACTATTAAAAGAATTAAATTATCCGCTAGAAACAAAAAGAAACAGATATCCATATCACCAATATTTAGACAGATTTGATGACGGATGTGTTGGGTTTCATCAATTAATTTACTACCAAGTAATCGAAAGTTGGACAGAAATGACCCCTGAATTATTAACCGAATCATTAAGAAAAGTCCGTAAAGTCATAGTAAGCGGACTTGATTCAAGTTTTGAGAAACCTGAAGTATTTGAAAAATATACTTGGCTTAAAGACCAATATAATAAATTGATAATTCTTAGCGACTTTGATTTCGAGACCAAAACAGAAGAGCATATAAAACAAAAAATAAGAGAACGAAATGATGGAATTGTAGGTAATAATATTCACTACTCTTACACCGACAATTTTTATGAAAACCGTAGAAATGACAAAGACTGAAAAAAGCCCAGTGCATAACAGCCGTTTGCCGCAATGGGGGCTGACGTGGTTAAATCAATTGCAGTGCTTCTATCAAGCTTTCTGCTTGGTTGACAGTGAAGTGCTCCGAAATCCCCCACTGCGGCAAGCGGCAAACCGTTAAGGAAAACATCATATCGTTGAACGAAAAATTCAAGAGTAACAGTATAGATTAATAATGAGTAATTCAAAAATATCCATACGTTTCTTTGACGACCGCGAAGTACGAGCTGTTTGGGACGAGCAAAATGCCAGGTGGTGGTTTTCGGTCCTGGATATTGTTGCAGTGCTTACCAACCAGGACAACTATACAAAAAACCGCAATTATTGGAAATACCTTAAAGCAAAGTTAAAGAAAGAAAATAGTCAAGTGGTTAGTGCCACTACCCAACTGAAACTTACAGCCAATGACGGTAAACGCTATGTAACCGACATGTTGGATTACGCTGGTATTATTGCCTTAGGTAAAGAATTCCCGGGCAAAAAAGCAAACCGGTTTATTGATTGGTTTACATACAGTGATGAATGTATTGACGGCAAAAGCAAGACAAAAGCGTATGCCTTGTTTGAAAGTTCGTTTATCGAAAGCATTGAAGTTGGGACAGCCAAAGGCTTGCAACAAATTCATGCGTATTTGTTTGGAGGGTTGTATGATTTTGCAGGACAAATCAGACAAAAAAACATTTCCAAAGGAGGTTTTCAATTTGCTGTATCACATTTTTTGGGCGACACATTAAAGCAAATAGAAGCCATGCCTGAAAATACATTTGACGAAATCGTAAGCAAATATATTGAAATGAACATTGCGCACCCTTTTATGGAAGGTAATGGCAGAAGCACCAGGATATGGTTGGATTTAATACTGAAAAAACGCCTCAAAAAATGTGTTGATTGGAGTAAAATAAGTAAACGAGACTATATGAACGCAATGATGCTAAGCCCTACCAAAAGTCATGTTCTGAAATCTCTTTTAGAAAAAGCGCTCACCACCAAAATAAATGACCGTGAAATGTTTATGAAAGGGATTGATTATTCCTATTATTATGAAGAAAATGGTTAAAGAATATATGAAATAGTGAAACTTCATAATTTAATAGCACAAGCGGTTAATTTATTCTTCTTTAACACCCTTTTGTTTAAAAATTGCATATTCATTTAACAGCTTTATTCATAATTTGTGTAAATTCGCATGCTTTTTAATACAGGCATGTTCACTCTACTCAAAAAAGAAATAAGCGGATTTTTAAGTTCCCTGATAGGCTACATCGTCATCATCGTGTTCCTGCTTACCAACAGCCTGTTCTTGTGGGTGTTTAACAGCGATTTTAATATCCTGAATTTCGGATATGCCTCTATTGACGGTCTCTTTGTGTTGGCTCCTTGGGTGTTCCTTTTCCTGATTCCCGCCATCACCATGCGCTCTTTTGCTGATGAAAAAAAATCAGGCACTATAGAGTTGCTTCTCACCAAGCCCCTCAGCGACCTGCAGATTATCTTTGCAAAATATTTTGCCGGCTTGCTGCTGGTGGTGCTTTCTTTGTTGCCCACACTCATATATTTTATTACAGTTTACTGGCTGGGTTTTCCAATAGGCAATATTGACACCGGAGCGACCTGGGGCTCATACATTGGATTGATATTGCTGGGCTCAGCATTTGTAGCCATTGGGCTTTTCTGTTCGGCAATTACAGATAAACAGGTGCTTGCTTTTGTATTGTCGGTGTTTATATGCCTGTTTTTATACATCGGATTTGAAATGCTGTATTCTTTGGAATTGTTTGGGAAAATTGACCTTTTCATACAACGTATAGGGATGAATGCGCATTATATATCTTTAAGCAGGGGTGTGGTGGATACCCGCGATGTTATATATTTCCTGAGTGTTATTGCCCTGTTTATCCTGCTCACCAAAATAATGATAGAAAAACGAAAATGGTAAAAAAATCATGGCTGGCATGAGGAAGACAAAAAAACATTTTAAGCGCAACAGCCTGACACAGCTTGGATTGAGCCTGCTTGTCATCGTCCTGCTTAATATTATTTTCAGTTTTGTTTTCACACGTATTGACCTCACACAAGAAAAACGTTACTCTTTATCAAAAGCAACAAAAGAATATCTGAAAAATATTGATGACATCGTATATTTTAAAGTTTATCTTGAAGGGGATTTCCCTGCCGGATTTAAACGCCTGAGGTCTGAAACTAAAGAAATGCTTGATGAATTCCGGGCTTATAACAGCAATATACAGTACCGTTTCATCAATCCTTCGGCCGGGGATGATAAAAACAAAATTAAAACCACCTACCAGCAACTGATGAAAAAAGGCTTGCAGCCCACCAACTTAAAAGTAAATACCGCCGAAGGCACCTCGCAGCAATGGATATTTCCGGGCGCACTGGCCACCTACAAGGAAAAGGAAATCCCTGTTCAATTGTTTATGAATCAACTGGGCACCCCTGCTGATAATGTGTTGAATAACTCAGTACAAAATCTTGAATACAACCTTATTAGTGCCATAAGGAAACTCAGTGTGAAAACCAAGCCACGCGTTGCATTCACCGAAGGGCACGGAGAGCTGAGCAACTATAAGATGGCAGATATTATATATTCATTGTCGGACTATTATGCTGTGGAAAGGGTGAAAATTGACGGCAAAATTAACAGCCTGATGGTTCGTGGTACCAAAGAAAAACCGCTGCTGAATAAATACGAGCTACTTGTCATCGCCGGCCCCGACTCAGCTTTTAATGAAAAAGACAAATATTTTATAGACCAGTTTGTGATGCATGGCGGCAAAATTCTCTGGCTTGTTGACCCCGTATATACCAGTATGGACAGCCTGCAACGCAGTAACGAAACACTGGGATTCGGCAGAGATCTCAACCTTGATGATATGATGTTCAGTTACGGTGTACGGATGAACACCAACCTGCTGCTTGACCTTAATGCCTTGCCAATACCCGCTGTTACAGGCTCTTATGGGGGACAACCGCAAATTGAATTACTGCCGTGGTATTATTTTCCTCTTCTTATGACAAACATTAAACATCCCATAGTTAATAACCTGAATGCCGTCAAAACCGAATTTGTCAGCAGTATTGACACTGTGGGAGGCAGAGACATTAAAAAAACTGTTTTGCTTACCACTTCAAAATATTCTCGTGCTGTTAACACTCCTACGCGTATCTCGCTGGATATTATGCAGGAAAAACCGGATGAAAGATTATTTAACAAATCATTCCTGCCGGTAGCGGTATTGCTTGAAGGTAAGTTTAAATCAATTTATATCAATCGTTTGCCACGTTCTATTATTGAAGACACTTCCAGCTTTAATTTTTTAGAGCAAAGCCCCGAAACAAAAATGATAATCATTGCCGACGCTGATGTTATAAAAAACCAGCTTGACAAGAAAAACGGAACCCCCTTTCCGCTGGGCTACGACCAATATACTGGTGAAACCTTCGGAAATAAGGACTTCATAATGAATTGTATTGATTATCTTTGCGATGATTCAGGCATCATCAGTGTACGTTCACGTGAGATAAAACTACGCGGACTTGACCCCAAGAAAATTAAAAATGGCAACATAAAACTTATTGTACAGTTGACAAATACTGCAGGGCCTGTGTTTATTGTGATGTTTCTTGCCATGGTAATGATGTTAACAAGAAAATACAGATATGCAAAAAAACATAAGGTGTAAAATCTCTTTTCTATGAAAAAAAACCGCATTACGATATTGCTTGTTTTGGTATTAGCTATTGCCGCCATCATTTTATTGATGGTTAAAAACAAGAATAATACTCTGGATGATAAAAATACACGATTTGCCGTTGAAGATACTGCGAGTATTACAAAAATATTTTTAGCAGATAAACAGAATCGTACCGTTCTTTTAAAAAAAGAAGCAGAGGGGAAATGGACGGTTAATGAAAAGCACGATGCTTCATCAGATGCCATAAAGATGATTTTAAAAACCGTGATGAGTCTGGAAGTTAAAGACCCTGTTGCAAAACCGGCAAAAGAAAGAATAATGGGCCTGATGGCTACCAAGTCTGTGAAAGTTGAGATATATCAGATGGTTTATCGCATTAATCTTTTTGATAAAATCAGATTATTTCCTCATGAAAAAAATACGCGCACCTATTATGTAGGTGTGGATGCGAAAGATAACCTCGGCACATATATGCTTCTGGAGAATTCCGACACTCCTTACATCGTATATATTTTAGGCTTTAATGGTTTTTTATCAACGAGATACAGCACCAACGAAAAAGACTGGCGGGACCATACTATTTTTAAACTGAAATATAATCAGGTTAAAATGGTATCTGTTCGTTTTCCGGATTTGCCTGAAAATTCTTTCAAAGCTGTAAAAAAATCACCTAAGGATTTTGAGCTTTATAGGCTGAAAGACAATGAGCAAATATTTGATTATGATACGGTTAAGCTTATGGATTTGTTTTCCTTCTTTGGCGATATTCGTTATGAGGTGCTTCTTAATGATATGGAAGCCGACAGGAAAGATTCAATTATATCTTCACCGGTTTATATCGAAGTAACTGTGGAGGATGAATCTGGGAAAAAATATTCAGTTACCACCTTTAAGCGAAAAGCTCCAGAAGGCGAATTTGACCAGCAGGGCAACCCTGTAATTTTCGACCGCGACAGGCTTTATGCTCTGATAAACGGCAAAAAAGACTTTGTATTGATACAGTATTATGTTTTCGGGCAGATTTTTAAGCCATTGGATTTTTATTTTCAATCATCAGAAAAACCTGTCGCCGATAATTAAAAAAAAATTATGTAAAAGAAATTTTTATATTTTTGTAAAAAGCAAAATTTAAAAAGTTAAAACAATTAACACTATGAAATTCATTGTCTCAACCAACGTACTGCTAAAGAACCTTCAATCTATAAGCGGTGTATTAAATACAAATAACACACTCCCAATATTGGATAACTTTCTTTTCGACCTTGATGGTGAAACTTTACGGGTAACAGCTTCCGACCTGGAAACAACCATGACCATCTCGGTGCCTGTTACTAAATCAAGTGAAAACGGCAGCGTGGCTGTCCCTGCACGCTTTCTGATTGATTACCTGAAAACTTTTCCGGATGTTCCCATGACGATAAGTGTCAATAAAGATACTTTCCTTATTGAAATATCAGCTGGTGATGGTAAATACAAATTCAGCGGGTTCAGCAGCGATGAATACCCACAGTCTCCGGTTGTGGAAAATGCCACCGCTATCACCTTGAATTCAGGTGTTTTGGCTAATGCTTTTAATAAGACACTTTTTGCTACAGGAAACGACGATATGCGCATCGTGATGACAGGGGTTTTTTGCCAGATATCTGACAAAGACATTACTTTTGTTGCCACTGATGCTCATAAACTGGTTAGATACCGCCGAAGCGATATAGCTGCCAGCGAGCCGGGTTCTTTTATACTTCCCAAAAAGCCCATGAGCCTGATAAAAAACATTCTTTCAGCCATTGATGTTGACGTAAAGATTGAGTACAATAATACGAATGTATCTTTCGAATTTGAAAATATCGCAATGATATGCCGGCTGATTGATGGCAAATATCCTAATTATGAGGCAGTTATTCCAATTAACAATACCAAAAAGTTGACCATTAACCGCCAGCAGATACTCACGGCCATAAGGCGTGTATCTATATTTTCCAGCCAACTGACACGCCAGATACGTTTCTCTGTCTCAGGCCAGGAACTTATTTTATCATCAGAAGATATTGAACTTTCTAATGAGGCCAAAGAGCGCATGAGTTGCACTTATTCAGGTGAAAATATTGAAATTGGCTTCAACTCAAAATTTATTCAGGAAATGATAAGCAATCTCAGTGCGGAAGAGATTTGCATGGAAATGTCTGCATCGAACAGGGCAGCTCTTATTTTTCCTGTTGTAAGTGAAAACGAAGGAGAAGAAATTCTTATGCTGGTGATGCCTGTAATGTTGAACCAATAAAAATTTAGCATGATTTTTCAAAGCAAGATTACAATATCTTGCTTTTTTTATTAAATAAAAAAATGGAATCATCAGGAACAGATAAGGAACTAAGAGCGCTTATAAATCTTATTGACGAACCCGATGAAGTTATTTACAGGCAGATACGCGACCGCATCCTGTCGTATGGTATGGCTGCCATTCCGTTTCTCGAAGAGGCTTGGGGCAACAATCTTGAGCCCGAAGCGCAAAGACGTATCGAAATACTGACGCATAAAATTCACTTTGAACATATTTGCACGGAACTGAATAACTGGTACACTCTCGGCGGAGGGAACTTGCTGACAGCTTATATTCTTGTCAGCAAATACCACTATCCTGATATGAATGATTCCAAAATAAAGGATGAGCTTGAACGAATAAAAAAAGATGTTTGGATAGAGCTAAATCTCGGGCTTACTTCATTTGAGAAAATTGGTGTTATCAACCGTATCATGTTTGAAGAGTTAAAGTTTGAAGGTAACCGTACTAACTTTCATGCTCCTCAAAATCATTATATTAACCAGGTTCTTGAAACTCGTATCGGCAGCGCTTTGTCTCTTTCGGTTATTTATATGCTCATTGCCAACATGGTAGGCTTGCCTGTGTATGGTGTAAATCTCCCGGATAACTTTGTTCTTGCCTATATGGATGAAACTGTATTGATTCATGGGAAAAGCCTCGATGAAGCGGAGGTGCTTTTTTATATCAATCCCTTCAACAAAGGTATGCTGTTTACAAGAAAGGAAATTGACATTTTCCTGACGCAGAAGAAAATTGAGCCGGATGAAAAATATTACAGACCATGTTCCAATATTGATATTATTATTAAGCTGTTGCAAAGTCTTGCTTATTCCTATGAACAGACAGGCAATAAGATTAAAGTCAGCGAAATAGAAATCCTTCTCGGTATTTATAAATAACAAGGCTTCTTACTAAGAAATCAAATCAGTGAACTATCATTATTTTTTTGTAGGTGGTATGATTATTTGAAGTATTCACTCTAACAAAGTATGTTCCCAAATATATAAATGGTAAAATAATGTAATAAATTTTATATATTTTGTTTGTATTTAATAAAAAATTATAACTTTGTTAAAAATTACAAAACTATTACTATGACAACAGAAAAGAAAATTGATGCTGCAAAACTGGAAGAAGCTGCTAATCGCCTTAGAGTAATGGCACATCCTGTTAGAATTGCCATTATTGAAATGCTTGAAAAAAACAAACAGATGAATGTTACCCAGATTTACGAAAAACTGAATCTTGAACAGGCAGCGGCATCCAATCATTTAACATTAATGAAAACATACGGCATCCTGGAATCAAGAAGGGCAGGAAAAAATACCATATACTCCGTTAAAACTCAGGCACTCAGCAAAATACTTGAGTGTATAAAAAAATGCGGATAAGCTTTTCCCGTTTTTTTTTAATTCATAATACTACGCGATAGACGTTTTTTTTTGTAATTTGCACACAAATTATTATTTCATTTTTTTATGTTGCACCGTTTGTGCATAAATATAATATTATTGTTGCTTATTACAGTTTCCTGTAACAAAGATGAAAAAAATAAAATACACATTGAGGGAAAAATATATGACCCCAATACTGAGGAATATGTCAGCAATGTGCTTGTTACAATTTCTGCCAGTAAGCTGAGTTCCGGAGGCATTTTTAGTTCAGGATACGATGAAATCGCATCAATTACAACCGACGCTAACGGCACTTTTATCTTTGATTTTCAGGAAGGCAAATTTGCGGGATTCAGGATAACGGCTATCCGCGAAGGGTATTTTTATTTTTTTAAAGAACTCTCTACTTCAGAAATTATCCCGGGGACAACTTTTTTGCCTACTTATTACCTTTATCCGGTTTGTTATATTGACATGAAAATCA
Organism: Bacteroidales bacterium; assembly: GCA_023228145.1. Taxonomy (NCBI): domain Bacteria; kingdom Pseudomonadati; phylum Bacteroidota; class Bacteroidia; order Bacteroidales; species Bacteroidales bacterium. Next base: position 26,067 of record JALOBU010000015.1, read on the forward strand.
AAAATATTGTCCCTTACGATGAAAATGATTTGATTTCATATTCATTTACAAGTGGCTGGCTTGGAGGTTTTGAATGTTGCGATAATACGATACATCAGGGTAGCGGCGAATATTTTTCAGATACTGTTTTCTGTAAAACTTATGGGAACCAATATGTTACTGTAACATATAATGTTACAAAAGAGGGCAACACATTGTTATTCACACAAACAAAATACTGTCAGGCTTTCGATACCACTTATTTTAACATACAATATTGACAAACCCTTTGAAAATTAAAGAAAATATTGTACTTATCGGCTCTGGTAAGTTGGCAACAAGCCTTGCGTTTGCATTGAAAAAAGTAGGTAGAAATATTGATTACATATACAGCAGGAGTTTGACCAATGCTAAAAAACTCGGGGAGGCGACAGGAATCCAGTTTACAGATAAAATTAGCGATTTGCCACAAAATGCCGCTCTTTATATTATTTCTATTACCGACAGTGCTATAGAAGAAATAATTACTCAACTTAAGATTTCTTCCGGTATTGTTGTGCACACATCAGGTTCCGTGGAAATGGACATTATAAAACCTTATGATAATTACGGGGTTTTTTATCCGCTTATGCAATTTACTAACGACAAAATAACTAATTTTAAAAATGTGCCTGTATGCATTGAAGCCTCTAACGTAAATAATTTTCAGTATCTGAAAACTCTGGCAGAAGATTTGTCGGCGCAGGTTTATGCCATGAATTCGGATCAGCGGAGGTTTTTACATCTGGGTGCTGTTTTTGTATGTAATTTTACGAATTTAAATTATGTAATTGCTGAAGAGATATTGGCAAAACAAGGTCTTTCCTTTGATATTTTTGGACGTTTGATTTCCGAAACTGCCTCGAAGGCAATACAAAAAAGTCCCGCAACACTACAAACAGGTCCCGCTGTGCGTAAAGATTACAATATCATTGAAAAACATATTGCTCTGCTTGCAGAATTTCCTGAATATCAGGAAATTTACCGCTTGCTTACCCAGACAATCATAGATAAAAAAAACAAAAATGAACTTTAAAAACCTGCTTATAAATATCAATACCATGATATTTGATTACGACGGTGTACTTACCGATGGTACTGTGCTGACGACTGCTAACGGCGACCAATTGAGGACAGGATATGTGAAGGATGGGTATGCCCTGCATTATGCCATAAAAAAAGGTTATAACATTGCTATCATCAGCGGGGGAATGTCCGATTCTATTAATAAGCGCCTTGAAACCCTTGCACTTAGTGATGTATTTATCGGGGTAAGCAATAAAATTGATACCTTTAACAATTACCTGAAAAGCAAAAATGTCAGGACTGAGCAGGTTTTATATATGGGGGATGATATTCCTGACTATAAAGTGATGCAACTGGCAGGTGTTGCTGTATGCCCTGCGGATGCTGCCGAAGAGATAAAATCCATATCCAAATACATATCATTACTCAAGGGCGGACATGGCTGTGTACGCGATGTGGTGGAACAGGTACTCAGAGTCCAGGGAAAATGGATGAATGACGATGCCTTCGAATGGTAAATTACCTCCCCCCCCGAAACTCTGTGCCCCCTTTTTTTCTTGTGTCTTCAGTGGTTAAAAAAATATATAACATCAATATTAGCTTCCACTGTGTAACAAAGCTTAGTTAATATTCAAAATTTTATCTTTAGGATATTTTACGGAATAAGACAACTTTAGCTCTTTGGTTTCAGCAGGCTTAATATTAAACCTCCAGCGGAGTATGCCTTTATCTTCATCTTTTGTAGCACCCGATATTTCAATGGCTTCAACCTCAATGTCTTTGTCGGAAGTGATAGGCAATTGGTCTTCAATCAGAATGTCAATACTTTGTTTCTTTTTGTTGCGTACAGAGATGTTGAAGGCAAATGTTTCCTTTTTGTTCAGTCCGAGGATTTTCGTGCTCGAAAAATCTTTAATCTTTTCACGGTTCACGCTGATGTTTTTATCAATACCCAGTGAAAATTCAAGTGTATCGCTGGTAACCCTTGTGTCAATATAAGATTTGCCAACATAGGTCCCTTCAAAGAAAAGGTTCATTTCCCCCGAAATAATATTATATTTATCCCATCCGCTTACCCGTGCCACAAGAAACACATCTTTACTTAGCTTGGGGGCACAATAATACTCGTATAGGGCAGGCAGGGTGTTTTTCTGGATTTCCACCATGTAATTTTTGCCATCAGATGATATATCGTAAGGCAAGCTGATAATGTATTCAATATTGGTTTGAGTTTCATTTACTACGGTATAATCGGCTGCCGAGCCTGCAACAGGTGTAAAGGCTTCTTCATCGCCATCGGCAGCTTTTTTCTCCAGGGTAGTAGTTTCACTTTTAGCCTGTGCCGGGTATGAATATCTGTAAGGATAAATATAGGAAAGGTACCAAGGATTTAGCACAGGTTTTACTCCGTTTTGCATGGGGTTTCCGGTTGAAAGAGTGAGCTTTACTTTGTTCCAGTCGGTGCCGGTGGTTTGGTGTACATTAGCGCGGAAGTCAAGTTCAATAGGATTGTTGATGTTGGTGGCACGCATATCATAGGTAGGTGTCCATCCGGCATTGGTAACATAATAGCTTAAAATTAATTTTGCAGATAAGGCAGTTTCAGAAACAACAGTAACTAAAATTTCACTGGTGGGTTCTGTAGTCTTGCTGTTATATACTGCCAGTTGGTTATTGTTTGCGGTGATGCGTTTCTGGATAGCGCTGATTTTTTCCTGTATCTTCATCTGATTGTTTTTAATATCGAGCAGCCTGGTGCGGAAATATTCTGTAGCCTGCATCAACTCGCTTACTTTAACGCCTGTTGATTCTCCGCCAATAACCTTATTGGCCAGCAGCATGCTTTCTTCCTGCACATAAACATTTAAAATGGTTTGTTGTTGTGTAAGCTGTTTGCCAAGTATTTCAAGCGAGTCTTCTATGCGGCTGACTTCAGGAAGTTTTTCCTGGTTTTTTAGGTAGTTGATATGATGCGTAACCGACAGAATATCGAATTTGCCCTCACCTTTCACCTGTATGCTTTGTGCATTGATATATTGTGTCAGGCCTTCAAACAAAATAGTGCTCTGGCCTTCCTGGAGGTTAATATCTCCGGCTTGTGTGATTTGCGCTCCATTGAAAAAGACGGTTACTTCTTTGATTTTTGATTTGATGGTTTTGGGCTGACTGTTAGCTTTGAACAACATCGCATTGCATATTACTAACAAAAAAATAATTAACTTTTTCATGGTTTTAGGATTTTTAAATTATGCCTTTAGATGTAATAAACATTAATTTCCACAAATCTGAAAAAAAAATTTAACAGATGATTATTTTTGTTTCATAATAATTTTGGTTTCTGGTTATTTTTATGTAAAAATATACTGATTAGGAAGCTTTTGATAATGCTTTTTGATTTTTATCTATAAAATCTTTGCCAATTCAAATAAAGTCAGTAAATTTGCACGCTCAAAAAATGATTATGTAGCTCAGCTGGTAGAGCATTGCCCTTTTAAGGCAGGGGTCCTGGGTTCGAATCCCAGCATGATCACAAAAAGCAGCCGGTGTCAACCGGCTGTTTTATTTTCAGAAAGAGCGATTTAGAACTTTGTTCGCAAATTGCGACGAATGAAAACAAAACAAAGCCCGACAGGGCTGTTTTTTGTAGCCGCCCCCCCAAAAGATAATCCGTAGAAGGCAGTAATAAAAAAAGTTAAAGGTTGATTGAGAATTACTTCTTCTTATTCATCACGGCAGCCACAGCCAGTATAATGCCCAAAACTATGCCTAGAACTGCGGCAAATAAAACCCTGAAATGACCCGGTAAAAGAAAAGTGATGGTATGTGCCGGTATCCAGAAAAATGGAATGGTTTTCTTAAAAACAAAACCCCATTGCACTGTCCAGTTGATACCGCTGAAGATAGACGCAAAAGGTATGGGAGTAATTAAGCTTTTCAACTTACCGCCATTGGATAAAATATGAGTGTCGGTGATTTTATGAAAAGTCATCATCACAGGGGCATATACCAGGTTCAGGCAAAAGCTGATGCTGAAAGCTGTCAGCAATTTCAGGCCAGTAAGCCCGCCTTTCATGGAGGCAACGGCTCCTTCTATGCCAAGATATTCGAGCAATGCAGGAGTGCCTGTCTGAAAAATCACAAAAGCCATGGCGATTGTGGCGCCGAGCAAAGCCCATACTACCGCTCGGGGGATTATGCCGAAACCTTTTTCAAAATAATGTCCTGTTTTTATGCGCAAGCCAATTAATTCGCCGGTAGTGGCAAGTATGCCAAACTTAAACATGGCAAGCAAAACCGGATAACCTGTTTTTTGGTCATTGGCGTTGATATAAAACTCATAAAGTGAGGGGAAAATTACAAAAGGGAGAAAAAGAACTGCTACGAATAACAGCATATAAAGGTCTTTAATTTTCATGGAAAATTTTTTTGCAAAGTTATGTAAATATGCTGTTCATTAATAAAACTTTATCTTCATTACAGAAAATTAAATGTGAAAATATGTAGCACAGCTAAAGCTTTTATTTTTTAATTTCGCATGTTGCTTAGTTAAGAATTTTCAAAAAACAGCGATGTCTTCAGAAATAAAATATGATGGTTACCTTGACAATGCCACGCCATACAAACTGATTGGATGGGCGGCAGATATGAATGATTTTTCGGCCCATGCAGAAGTTGAATTTTTACTAGACGGAAGTGTCGTAGGCCGGACTATTTGCCGAAGTTTCAGAGAAGACCTTTTGCAGGCAGGGGTAGGGACGGGCGACCATGCTTTTTGTTACACCTTTGATTCGCCTTTACCCAGTTCTCCGGCTTTGCAGTTTGCTGTGCGTATTGCCGGCACGGACATACAGCTAAAAAATTCTCCCTGGCCATATCCGCTGCAACGCGGTTTTGATATTATTGCTGCCGACATCACGGATAATTGCAACCTGCGATGTCCTTTTTGCCTTTATGACTATAGTAATGTAAAGACTACTCATAAGATGACACGCGGTACTTTTGCGAAGCTGATAGATTTGTCGCAATATGTGGGTGAAGGGCAGTTTTTTGTATCCTGCCTGCACGAGCCTACGCTGCATCCTGAGTTTTTAGATTTCCTTGAAATGATACCCGGGCACCTGAGGCAGAAGGCTTTTTTCACCACTAATAACTGTCGCAGGCTTACCGATGATTATTTTTCAAGGCTGGCGAATACAAATATCCACCATGTAAATGTTTCTTTTGATACCCTGAAACCAGATTTTTTTTCATTTTTACGCAAAGGGGGAAACAATGAAGTTTTCATGGAAAATAACCGTCGCATGGCAGATGCTTTTAGTAAAAATCCGAGAGCGCCGAAGCTCAGGTTTATTATTATGGCGTTCAAAAGTAACGCAGCAGAGATACCTGCTTTAATAAAATTCTGTCACGATGAATATGGTGCCGATGACGTGGAAGTGCGTTATACCTTCGAAATGCCTCATATCTCAACAGAATTTTATCAACAGCATGTCATGAATCGTGCCGATTGGGCAGCATTTGAAAAGACATTATCGGAAGTAACACAGCAATACACCCTCATGCTTCCTCCTGAATATTATGACCCGCTTCCGGCCGGAGGCCGAAAAATTCATTCTCTGTCTGATATGGAAGCCGTTACTACTTATCCGCCACCTCAACCAATACAATTAAGAGTTTCGTGGGATGGCACTATGCAGGTGATTGGGTGGGAAAAACATTTCAAGGTTAATATTAATATGCTGAGGGACCCCTACGCCACACTGATATCAATTTAAATTGGTAATGTGCTGAAAAATAAAAAAAGCCCTTGCGGGCTTTTTTATTGCTGGTTGCTTTTCTTGGCTTTTTTCTGCTCTCTTTTTTCTTTTAAGGTCTTGGTGGCCTTTTTCTTTTCTTCTTTTTTTTGTTTTGATTTTTCTTTGCCCATGGTTTTATGTTTTAGAAAAATTTACAAATACAAAGATACATATTAATTATGGATTTACTTACGCTGTATTAACTTTTTTCGTAACGCAAAAAACGAAACTGCAAGTAAAATCAAAATTATGGGCATTACATAATAGCGTACCGTATTATTATTATGCCTGTAAGTAAGGTCTGCGCCGCTGTAAACAATACCTGCCCAGTAAAGCGGGTTGGCTTCAGCGGGACTGCATTCTTTGAGATATTGCAACTTTGCATCACGCAGGGCAACTTCAACGGTATGGCCTTTGGCCAGCCTGTTGTAAAAAATTCCGAAAATGTCCGAAGTGGCTTTATCATCAACCGGCCATAAAGTGTAAATCAGGTTTCTGCAGCCAGCAAACATAAATGCCTGTGAAACACTTATCATTCCCATACCTTTTTTGTATTCCCCAAAACCTGTGGCACAACTACCCAGTATGAGTAAGTTTTTTTTAATATTCATGCCGTACATATCGGATAAAGTAAGATATGCGCTTTCGTCTTTCTTGTGCGCAAATACAATGAATGAAGCCATTATATCGGTATCGTTAAGTACTGTATGGCTTGCCAGGTGAAGTATCCCCGTTGTAGATAACTCGGCAGCAAAGGCCTGCCTGTTCGCTTTACTTTCACTGAATTCTGCGACATCAAAATCTTGCTTTATTTTTTTAAAAAGATTTCTGGTGAACCTGAGTTCAGTCAAGTTGATGTATAAGGAATCCGAAGTTTTATGCTGCTTACCCGGATATTTGTTTTTTAAAGAAGGATTAAAAAAAGGAGAAAAGAAAGCAATGGTTTTATTTTTTGGTAACTTGTTATTGTTTAACGAATAATAGTAAGCATGTAATGAAGAATAATAATCAATTTGATAATGCTTCATGAGGTAATCAGCATTTTTAAAATCACTTTGTGAAGTTGATGCGTTTTTCAACAAGCAATCAAAAGGGAGGTAATTAAGATGTTTGTCAGGAATAATTATCAGTTTTTTTGAATCTGCAAAAAGAAGTTCAAAGGGTTTAATGAGTAAGTTATACAAACTGTTTGAAGCAAGTGAAAACCCTGCAAAGTCCGATTCATTAAGAGCTTTAATAAGGGATTTTGTTAATACCGGAATTGAATCTTCTTTTATGATAACAAAGTTGTGTGCATAGCGGTTCATACAAAATGCAAAGAGGTTTTTATCTCCATAGAAGTAATAAATAAGGCATAGGTTACGGTTTGTTTTTTCTGAAAAAATACCTGCAATATCAATTTTATAATTGTTTATGTTTGATAAGTTTTTAATAGTTTTTTGTTCCAGCAGGAATGCAATGGAGTCGTTCTTTTGTTGTATTCCAGACAAAGAATCAGTAAGCATTTTTAGGTGGTTGTTATTAGTATTGTTTTTTTGCGATTCGCGGTCAATTTTATTTCGCATAACCAGAATCTGCCCTGAGTATTTGGTAAGTTGGTTTGCCAGCCCGGGATTTTCTTTGGTAACAGCATTGAGTACAGTTTTTTTTACAGACTCTCGCAGAATCAGGTTTCGTAATTTTTCGGTAAGTTCAATACTTTTATTTATCAGAGATGGTAATTTAATTACACTATACAGCTGGTATGACAGAGATACAGTTCCTTCATAAAGAGGGTAAACATATCGTGTCATCAGAATGTTGTAATCAATATTTTTATAAGCTGCTGATATGATGTCGGTAACAGCTATTGCATGATAATGTAGTTGCAGAAGATAGCAGTTAAAACGCAGCGATTTTTTTTCAATACCGGCGGTGGATTCAATGGCCAGCAGATAATAATTTAATGCTAACAAATATTGTTTGTTGGTTTCGGCGTCTTTTGCCTTCCGGCACAAACTATCCGACCGTGTTTTGGCCTGAATTTCGAGGGGAGTTAATTCAGACATAAATAAAGGGGAGATGTTTTGTGCGAAACAATCATGTAATGTTATAAACAGGAGAAAATTCAAAAAAATAATAGTGCGCAACATCCTGAATTAATTGGTCATCAGGAGGCATTGTGTTTTTTGCCTGCTGTTGTTTTGTATTTCAATCTTATAACCGGCTGTTTTTTCGGGGGTAAAAGAAACATAGCAATTTGCGATACTGTTTGGGTCTTTGGCTATCATTTTGCCTTTGTTGTTGAATATTTTCAGCTCAAGGGCTGTGCCGTCATAATTTACAACATATACCTCGGCAATTTCTTTCCCCAAAAAAGTTGTATTAAGTGTGATGTTTCCAAGGGGTTTCAGCAGGTATTCCTGAACATAAGGGCTGTATTGCCTGCCGCGGTCTTTCAGTTCGGTATCGTCCAGATAAGCTTTTTCATTTTCTATCAGTGAAGAAATAGATTCATCTTTACAAAATTTCAGGGCATCTTCCAGAAGTTTGTATGGGTCCAGTACGGTTTTATTAAAGCCATCAGAAAGGGTATCTCCAGAAATAAATTTATTTTCCTTCAAAGTTCTTATGGGATATTTATTCAAAATCCGGGAGGCAGACCACAACGCAACAGGGTCGGAATGTTCATATCCGTATGCTGCTAAAGCGTATACATTTGCTATAATTTTGAAAACTTCTTGCTGTGTTTCCTTGCAGGCTTCCTGTGCTGATACTTTTATCAGCAGGAACAAAAAAACAAGAACGAAACAGCTTTTCCTCAACATCTTTTCACTCTGTTTTTATTTTTTCTGTAGCACGGATGTTGACGTTTATTATCAGGTTCGATTGATATGCCACGCCATTAGCCATAGCCGGGGCGTATTTAAGTTTTTTCAGCCAGACGGAGACTTCGTCTTCTATGTTAAAACCGATGTTACTCAGAGGAATGATGTCCGTAATGGTGCTATCGGTTTTTACGGTGAAGCTCAGTATGGCGGTGCCGGAAAGTTTGTTCTGAATAGCTTCAGGGGAGTAGGTGATATTCTCCAGAAAATATTTCGCCAGGGCAAACTCTCCCCCTGAATAATGAGCATTCTGATTTACTTTAACAGAATAATTTCCCTGTGCTGCGACATGGAGCCATACGAACAGGCAAATACCGTAAAAAAAGATTATTTTTTTCATAGGATATCGAATTATTAATACTGTTTACGATATAAAGGTAAGCTTTTTATCATTATTTTTCAAGTATCACAAATTCAGTACGCCGGTTTTTGGCCCTGCCTGCTTCAGTATCGTTGTTTGCTACGGGTTTGTTTTCCCCGAATCCTTTGTATGAAAGCCTTTCCGGAGACATTCCTGAATTGATAAGATAATTATATACCGATTTGGAACGGTTGTCGGAAAGAATCGTATTGTCATCATCATTACCAATATTATCGGTATGTCCGTGAATGGCGGCTTTTATTTTTGGGTTTTCATTCAGAAATTCAAGGAATCCATCGAGGATGGCCTCTGAATCATGGTTGAGTTCGTATGAATTTGATTCAAAATAAATGTCATTGAGTTTGTATGATTTTCCAACCTCAATAGGTTTTATCTCAAAATGCACTTCGCTGACAGGTTCCGATTTTACCGTATCTTCAGCAGGTATCAGTTTCGATTCATAGGCATAATTTTCTTTCTTGACGGTCATGATGTAATCGTTCTTTTTACTGATGGCAAAAATGTAATTTCCTGTGGATGAATCAACAGGTATCTCGGTAATTTTTTTTGTTTCTACGTTTTTTATCTCTATTCGTGCATTTACAGGTTTCTCTGTTGTTTCTTCTTTCACGTCGCCTTTTATGATTTTCATTTCTTCGGGGCGGGCATCGGCATATAAGTCAAAGGAATAAACGTCCCATCCGCCAACACCTTTAAGCTTGTTGGAGGAAAAATATCCTGTCTTGCCATCGAGGCTGACAAAAAAACCTGCATCATCCGAATCGGAATTGATAGGGTAGCCAATATTTACAGGCTTGCCCCAGCTTCCATCGGCGTTTATGCGTGAAAAAAAGATATCGAAGCCGCCCAGCCCGGGAAGTTCATCAGAGTCAGTGGAATAATACAAAGTCTGGTTGTCGGTATGCAAAAAAGGTGTTTTCTCGTTGCCTTTTGTGTTAACAGGTTTCCCTAAATTTATTGGAATTCCCCATCTGTCGTTGTTGTCTTTTTTCGAATAATAAATATCGTATCCGCCAATACCTCCGGGTCTGTCACTGATAAAAAACAACATTTTCCCATCAGAGGAAATGCAGGGCATGCTTTCCCATGTGTCGGGGTTGTTAACATTTTCAAGCGCTTCAATATCGCTCCAATATCCTTCTTCTCCTTTTCTGGAATAGTATATGTCACAATTCAGGTAGCTGCCTTTGTCCTTGCAAACAGTATAATATAATTCGTTATTGTCAATGGTAACAGTGGCTCCGCCTTCATTATCATTTTCGTTGAAAGGGTAGGGCATTTCTTTGCCATTGTCGTATTCGTTGTTTATTTTTTCACTGTAGAAAAACTTTTCCTTATAAACAGGTTTAGGTATTAGGTCGTTTTTACTGGGGGGCAATTCCAGTACTCTTGCATAAAACATAAAATATTCATCGGGTGACATAGATGGGATATATTCATCGGTAGCTGATGATACTCCTTTGATATAACGAGGGTTAAAAGGTACAGGGCTGTTGTATGCTTTGTTATAAAACGAAGCGTATTTATGCATAAGCGTAGCTCTGTTGAAATCTGCATCCGATTCAATTTGTTCCGGGTCTTTCACGAATTTTGCAAGTGCTTTTTCCGCTTCAGGCCAGTTTTCGGCTCCGTAATAAATATCGCCCAGGTAATAATAAACATAAATATCAAATTCCGGGCATAATTCTACAGATTTTTCAAAATATGTAAGGGCGGCTTTCAGATTGTAATCCAACCTTTTGAAATTAATATATCCAAGAAAAAAATAACATTGCCCGCACAATGGCTCAAGTTCAATGACCTTTTTGAACTGCACAATGGCATCATTGAACCTCATATGCCTTAAATTATCAAAGGCTTCATCATAAATTTTTTTAATTTTTTTATTTGTAAGTTCAATACAGCTGTCATTCTCCTGGGCATGTATGATACAGGGTGCAATCAGAAAAAAAGCGAGTAGTAATTTATAGCTGATTTTTTTCAACATAAGCACGATACTTAAGAAAACTGTCTGCTATGGTTATTGACGCCAGAGCTTCAACTAAGGATACAGCCCTTGGTACAAGGCAAATATCATGCCTCCCCTTGCCTGTAAAAGTAACATTGTTGGCATTTCTGTCTATGCCTGGCTGCTCTTTTGCAATGGAAGAAACTGGCTTAAAAGCTACATGAAAAAAAATATCTTCCCCGTTGCTGATTCCTCCCTGTATGCCTCCCGAATTGTTAGTTAATGTACGCAGTTTATTTTTTCTTATTACAAAAATATCGTTATGCTGGCTTCCGGTCATGGATGCTGCCCCAAAGCCCGAACCATATTCAAAGCCTTTGACTGCGGGAATGGACAGCATCGCTTGTGCAAGTTTTGATTGCAGTTTCCCAAATACAGGATCTCCTATTCCGGGAGGGCAAGCGTTCACGATACAGCATACCACACCTCCTGTAGTATCTCCTTTACTTTTTAACTGTTTGAGCAAGCGCAGCATTTTTTCAGAGGCTTCAGCATCAGGGCATTTAACATGGCTTTGGTCTGTGAGGGATAGATCAAGTTCCTGATATGTTTTTCCCACTTTGACCGTTCCTATCTGATTTACATAAGCCTTGATAGTTATATTGGCTTTTGACAACATTTGCCTGGCAACTCCTCCTGCTACTATCACAGAGGCAAAAAATCTGCCTGAAGCATGAAGTTTCCCCGCACTTTCTTCACTGCCGTATTTTGCATAATAGGTAAAATCTGCATGCGAAGGCCTGAAAAGTTTATCCAACTCATCATAATGACTGCTTTTTACATCCTTGTTAGGAATGATGAACCCTATCGGGCCTCCTGTGGTTTTTCCATTTCTTATACCGGATAATATCTCAAACGTGTCGGGTTCTTTGCGGGATGTTGAAAAAAAATCATGGGCGCTACGTTTCGTGAGTTCTTTTTGTATAGCGGCAAGGTCTATCTGCATTCCGGGGAAGCATCCGTCAATAATACCCCCTATAGCTTTTCCATGGGAATCCCCGAATAAGCTAATGCGAAATAATTCTCCAAACGAGTTACTCATTCAGCAAATTTAAAGAATAACCAAAGATAAACTTCTTGTGCTGTTTTTCAAAAATCAACACGTTTATTAACACGATATCCTTTTTGTCAGTAAATGACAAACTTTTGTATGTGGTTAAAATTATCTGATGTCAGTTTCAGAAAATAAATTCCTTTTGAAAAACGGCTTATATCAATTTCTTTGTTAAGAATCCCGTTGTCTGCAATAACTTCTGAAGCATACAGGATGTTGGCTGTGTTGCCGAATATTTCGAGCAGGAGTGATTTTTTTTCAGGAACGCTGGCTTCGATTTTTAAATAGTTATGAGCCGGGTTGGGGAAAATGCTTACATAAGCATTTTGGTATTCTTCAACTGCTGCAGGTGCCGATGAATATGTGATTTCCCATCCATCGGCATTGTCGCGTGGTCCCGTCAGAAATAAAATCAATATCTTGTTTGAGTATGCGGTGATGTTTTGTGGAGTTGTTTGTCCCTGATAAGTTATAAGTGTTGCGCCAGTGTTTTCATCGTAAATTCTAAGGAGGTCGAAATCAGCAGCCAAGTTAAAAGAATTGAAATTAATATTTATAGAAGCGGCATCGGGCGGCATGATACGCCAACGGCACATGGTGCTGTTATTGTAATTATGCGGACCGCTGCCATCTGTGATTATTCCTGATGGTTCGGTAAGCTCAGTAAGATTGTTACAGAACCTTACATTTTTAGATGTAAAGGATAATAGCCATCCTTCAGCATTATTGGCCCCGTCAGAAATAAATCGCACCAGCACTTTGTTGCCTGTGGATTGTATTTCACCGGGAATGGTATTGCCGGAGAAAGTGCCAAGTATGGGGTCCGTAGTGCTTTCGCCATCATAAATAATGACCACATCATGCCCTGCTTCCGTATTAATACGTTCAAATTTTAGCATGATGTATTCTATTGTGTCGCTAGGAGCAATGAGCCATTGACAATCGGCATTGTTATGATAATTATTTCTAGGGCTGCTGCCATCTTCTATGGTTCCGTATAAGTTGGTGATTATAGTGTTTCCGGAGCAATACTGGGGATAAGAGCCTGCTGGGTATGAGTTTAGTATGGCTTTGTGGTCAAAATTAAAGTTATACCCGGGGTTTAGGTTGTTCAGGTAAAAATATCCGTTGTAAGCTCCGCCCCAGCCCCAGTTAAAATGAAAATAGTTGTTCCCCTGATAACCATCGCAGACAAAGGCATGACCGCTTTCTTCGGTCCTTGCCGAGTATTGTATGGGCATCTTGTTGTCGAGGTCATCAATAAGCAAGTTTGCCCATGCTGTTGAGCTATATCCATCGTCTTTATGAAACAAATCTGTTGAAGAAGAATATCCGAAATAAGTTTTCATCGCAGAAGCCGCATCCCACATATAAGCGCCGGAGCCGTCGGGGCTGTAACCCATTTCAACAGCGATGCCGCAGTGGTATTGCAATAGTGCCATATCGTAATTATATTTCCCGTTGATATCATTTTGCATATTGTTCCACTTGTACGATGTTGTACCGAAGTTTGCAGATAAATAGCCGTAATCGGAATAATATCCATTAGAGCCGCTGCCTTGCAAAGGGTAACGGTAGTAATACATTACCTGTGCCATGGCTGTTGCTACGCATCCTGCCCACACAAAACCATCAGGCCCTGCTGGGTCTTCAGGGCAAAGATGGTTGTAATATGTACCCTGATCCCATGTGGATATGAGTAATGGCTCCATAGATTTTAAACCACCTTTTATTGTTCCGGGTTGAAATTCTACTGTGTATTTACGCCATAATGTACCGATTTCATTATCAGCTTCTATTTTTGATGACCGGATAAAAGTTATCTGTTCTTCGTAGTCTTTCATCCAAGTGCTAAATGCAGGGCATATATGATTTAAATTGTATTTCCCGTCAAAAGAATAAGCCAGCACAGGGTAAACGTCATCATCTGCAGCTACAATTATAAAACCCTGAGGCGTATTGAAAACATAATAAATTTCTTCTTCGGAATCATATTGAGTGTAAATATGAGTAACTTCGACAGGAGCTTTCAAATCAAGGCCAGACATCAAAGCCCTTTCGTAATAAAAATTAGTTGCCAGTTTCATGGCAGTTTTCATTTCCACCCTGTCGGCAAAAAGGTTGAGAGTAAATATGAGAATTAAAAAAACTCCTGAAAGAAGTTTTGATAGCAGACTCATGGTTTTTATTTTATAATCAGTTTTTTAACAAAATTTTCTTTATTGCTTAATAGTTTTAGAAGATAGATTCCCTTGTTAAGCATGGATATATCAAGTTCGTATGATAATGAACCTTGAGGGACATTTATATTAAACACTTTTATTAGTTTCCCGTCGTATGAAAACAACGAAGCGTGGTAGGTTGATTGCTCAGCCACCCTGCTAAAATTAATGAATAACTGGTTTGATGTGGGATTTGGGTTTATTGCAATATCAGTATTTAATAGGTCAGGTTCATCTATGCTGTTTGAAAGATAGTAAGAGGCAGTAAACCCCTGAGCAGTTTCTTTCTCAAAAGTTTTAAAAATAATGAGCATACTACCCGAATTACAAACGATATCTGTTGGGGTATCTGTACCGTAAATAGTATCAAGGTCAATGGTGTTGGCATTGTCAATAACCCTGATGTAATCTGTTGGTGCAAGGTCAAAAAAGTCGAAGTGCAGGTTAATGGAAGTTGCCCCGGGAGGTTGTATTCTCCATCGGCATAGTTGGTTATAGTGATAATTATATGGCCCGCTTCCGTCTTCAAAAGTGTCGGCAACCTCTGTGAGTTCCTGAATAGCTACAGAACAGAAAATGGGAACGGTGCATGTATAGGAAGCCAGCCATCCAGAAAAGTTGATGCTGTCATTGGAAATAAAATGAACCAATAAGGCTTTTGAAGTTGAGGTTATTTGAGAGGGTAAGCTGGAACCTGAATAAGTTCCAATGACAGGAGCGTTTGTCGTTGCACCGCCATATACAATCACTATATCAGAATCCTGTTCGGTATTAAATTCAAGGAAATTTAATTTTATATTTGTTATGGAATCATTTGGTTCTATGAGCCAATAACAGTCAGACGAGTTGTTGTAGTTTAACAGGGGACCGCTGCCATCGCCGAAAGTTCCTTTGGTTTGTGTCAGAGTAGTTGTGCCATTGCATTGTGTCGGGTATCCCAATGATGTATCGGGAAAAAAGTTAATAATCAATTCATGGTCTAATGTGAAATCGCTTCCGCCCGGTGTCAGGTTATCAATTAGAAAGTATCCGTTAAGAGAGCCTCCCCATCCCCAGTTGAAATGAAAATAGTCTGTATCCTGATAGCCGTCGCAAACAAAAGCATGCCCGGAAACATTAATCGTATCGGCCCAGCCCGCATAATAAAGCGGTTTCTTTTCATCAAGGTGAGAAAGTATCAGTTGTTTCCAGTCTGTATTAATGGCTGTATCACGGAAGACATACTCGCAAGCGGGGGAATATTTAAAGTAGGTTCGTAATGAGTAAGCTGCTTTGTGGTTAAACATTCCCGAGCCATCGGGCCCATAATCAAGGTCGACAGAAACTCCAAGATGGTATAATAACTTTGCAATGGAAGAATCGTTGTGGTGTTCATTAACAGCCAGAGGCATCAAATCCCATTGATATGTTGTATTTTCAAAATCAGCAGAGAGGGTTCCGTAATCAGGATGTGTATAAGTGTAAGCGCCAACGCCTTGCTCCGGGTGCCTGTAATAATTCATTATTTGTGCCATAGCAGTTGGCACACATCCTGCATAAGCATGGCCGCCAGGGCCACCAAGGCCTTCAGGGCAGTAGCTATTGTAATATTTATCCTGGTTCCATGTAGTGTGAAGAAGAGGTTCCACACTTTTTGTGCCTTTAGATTTTTTAAGTTGCTCTGGAGTGCTGTTAAGTAAACGTGTCCATTCATCAAGGCATTGTTGTGTGCCAAAATAATTATTCTCAAAGGCAGCTGCAATTTGTTTTTCATAATCCTGCATCCAATGGACAAAGGCAGGTGGCTGCTCATTCTCAAAAAACCTGCTACTGAATGAATAACAAAGCACCGGGGTTATATTGATATTTCCTGCCACAATGACAAAGCCGATATTTTTAAATTTTATAATGTAATAAAGAACATTCCCGTTTGTCTTTTTTGCCTCAATATTGTCAATGATAATATCATTATAATTGTTCGGGCGTTTCTGGTTAAGTTTTTCGAAATAAAAGTTTTTTCCGGCCACTGCTGCCTGCTGTTCACTGACTTTTTGAGTATAGCCAGCAAATGATATTGTTGTGCATAATAATGCAATGACAAGGTATTTCATTGTTTTCGAAAATTATGATATTTATTGTCCGGGCTTATTGAATAATGATTTTTTTGAAGGTATTGTATTTTTCTCCAAAGATGCGAAGCATGTATATTCCCTGTGAGTAATTTCCTGTATTAATTTTTTTGGTGTATATTCCTGAAAAATTGTTAAGTGTTTCTGAGTACAGAACTTGTCCTATAATAGAGCTCAATTCAATAGTAATATTTTTAGTATCAGTAATTTCAAAAGAAACATTAAGTTCTGAAATGGCCGGATTGGGATAAATACTCAGTTTGTAGGGTTCCTTGTTTTTGTCTATCCCTGAGGAACCGTCAGAAGTATAGTCTAACGAAAATCCTTCGGAATTAATATATCCGTCTGATTTGAACATCACCATTATTTTACTGGTATTATATGTCTGTTCAGCAGGGATGCTGGTTCCTGTGTAATTCGCAAGTTCAGCACTGTTTTCCTGGTTATAAAGTTTAACGAAGTCGTTTGTTGCGAGGTTAAATTCAGTAAAGTTAATCGTGATATATGTTGCATTTGGAGGGGCTATACTCCATCTGCAAAAGTGGTTATATGTATAACTGTATGCTCCGCTGCCATCTTCTATAGTCCCGCTGTTATCTGAAATGTTGGTTATACTGTTGCAATAGGTTGGATAAACAGAGCTGTAGGTGGCTTTCCATCCCTGGCCGACAACACTGCCGTTAGTCTGGAAACGCACCAGCATTTGCTGTCCGGAAGAAGTAACCAGTGCCGGCAGGGTGTTTCCCGAAAATGTTCCCAACACTGTTGCCGAAGTGGAATTGCCGTCATAAACTGTTACAACATCGTTTGTGGCTTCCGTATTGAATGTAACAAAGTTTAGTTTGATCTTTGATACTGCTTCATCAGGATCTATCAGCCACTGACAGTCTTTATTATTGGTATAGTCATTAGCAGGCCCGCTGCCATCTTCAATGGTGCCGGTTACAAAAGATATTGATTTTGTGCCGCTGCAATTATAGGGATAACCTCCTGAAGTTAATGGGTATATATCTTGAACCACGCCCTGAAATTCACTAAAGGTGCTACCTCCTGCAGTAAGATCAGATAAGGAAAAAAAACCGTTGGCATACCCGCTCCATCCCCAATTCATGTGGAAGTTGTTGCTGGCATCGTAGCCGTCACAGTTCCATGCATGGCCTCCGCTAGCAAAATCAGTACCGGAATATATCATAGGATGTTTTGCATCAAGGTTGTCCTTCAACATGTTAGCCCAGTTTACGTCTGAGTAACCGTATTTTGATTCATAGCTGCAGGCAGTGTTGTATTTATAATAATCTTCCAGCGCATCCACACAATCCGGAGTGTTGGCGCCAGACCCGTCAGCAGCATAAGACATATCAACTGCTTTTCCGCAATGATATAAAAGAGTTGCTACAGCTTCATTATAATTGTTCAGGTCATCCAGCATATTGTCCCACTGATAGGTAGTAGCGCCGAAATTAATTCCACCATGGCTGCCAACACCTTGTAAGGGATAACGGTAATAATACATCACCTGTCCCATTGCAGTGGCAACGCAACCTGCATAAGCACGGCCATCGGGGCCGCCCGTGGCTAAAGGGCAAAACTGGTTGTAAAACTTGTCCTGGTTCCATGTGCTGCTTAATAAGGGTTCTACGGCTTTGTCTGATTTTATGGACAGGTTTTCACTGTTTCTTGAAAGATAATATGTCCATTGGTTGCTTATTTCGGGACTGGAACTTACCTTGCGTTCTATAGCATAGGAAATCTCTTTTTTAATCATGCCAAGCCAGTATTTTAAAGCCTCAGGCATTTTTGATGGTTCAAGGTTTGATTCATAGGAGTACCCAATAACAGGGATAGCTATGTCATCAGCAGAAACAATTACATAGCCGCTTTTCCCTATATTGATTATGTGGTAAATTGCTATGTTTTCATTCATTTCAGTAAATGTAGCGGTAACTCCCAGTGTTTTGTAATCAAGCGGGATAAACTGCCCTGCATGTTCATAAAAATATGCCAACCCCACTTTTTGTGCAAGCTGAACTTCAACTTTTTTAGCCTGTACAGCGCAGAATGAGAGAATTAATAAAATAACGAGTAATGTACGTTTCATATTTCTGTTTTTTTAACAAAATTAATAATAATTTTGTAATGAAAATAATCATTTTTTACGATTTAAAAGTTTAACAAAAATTTAACCACTGTTTATATTAATTATACGTTTTTTAAAGCTTGTCTATGAATTTTAGTTTTTTTATATTAATAAATTGTCAATGGCACTAATAATTGTAAACATAAAGGAACTTGTCCAGGTGGAACCTGATAATAGGAAACTCCGGATAAAAGTAGGCGGGAAAGAAATGGCTTCTTTAAAAACCATTAAAAATGCATACCTGAAAATTGAAAATGGGCTTATTGCTGCTTATGGGTTTATGAAGGATTTGGATGATATTAAAGCCGCTGAAAAAGCTTCTTTTAAGGTTATTGATGCCACCGACCGCATGGTATTTCCATGCTTTTGTGATTCTCATACGCACCTGGTATATGCCGGCAGCAGGGAAAAAGAATATATTGATAAAATCAGGGGTTTGTCCTATGAAGAAATAGCAAAAAGAGGAGGAGGCATACTCAATTCGGCGAAAAGGTTGCATAAAGCAAGCGAAGAAGAACTCTGTGAACAGGCACTGGTGCGACTGAATGAAATTAAAATGCAAGGAACCGGGGCTGTGGAAATTAAGAGCGGTTATGGCTTAAATACCCACGATGAGTTGAAAATTCTTAAGGTTATAAGAAAACTTAAAAAACTTTCGCCCCTGACGATAAAGGCAACTTTTCTGGGAGCTCATGCAGTGCCTGCTGATTACAAAGGAAGGCAAAGTCTTTATGTAGATTTGGTTATCAATGAGATGATACCCATGGTTGCAGCTGAAGAACTGGCGGACTATATTGATGTTTTTTGCGACAGGGGCTTTTTTACAGTTGAAGAGACAGAGAGAATTCTTATGGCGGGCATCAAATTCGGTCTTCGCTCGAAAATCCATGCCAATGAGCTGGATTATTCCGGAGGCATTCAGGCGGGAGTTAAATATTGTGCTTTGTCGGTTGACCATCTTGAATACACCGGAGATGAAGAAATACGTGCACTGCTTGGCAGTGAAACCATGCCCACGCTATTGCCGGGTGCGGCATTTTTTCTCGGGATGCCTTATGCTCATGCCCGAAAAATGATTGATGCAGGTTTGCCCTTGGCAATGGCAAGCGATTATAATCCGGGTTCTTCTCCATCCGGCAACATGCAGTTGATTTTATCTATGGGCTGTATTAAATACAAAATGCTCCCCGAAGAATCTATTCATGCTGTAACAATTAACGGAGCATATGCCATGGGTGTCTCCGACATACTGGGCAGCATTGCTGTGGGGAAAAAAGCAAATGTTTTTATCACCAAACCTATCCCTAGCTTGGAGTTTATGCCTTATGCATTTGGAAGCAATAAAGTGGAAACGGTTATTATTAACGGAAAAATTCAAAAATGAAAACAATTGGGCTTATAGGCGGCACAACATGGGAACCAACTCTGGATTATTATCGTAACATCAACAAGGAAATGCTTAAAAAAGCCGGCAAAAGTGCATATACATTACAAAACTAAATTCACGTATTATGAAACGAAAATTAAGAATAAAAAAAAGGTATATCGTAATTATTAGCATTGTATTTTTTTTGTTTTTATTGCTATTTTTTCTTTCAAGCATAGTAAGATGGTACTTAGTGAAAAACAGTGTGGAACTGATTGGAAGAAAAGTTGACCTTAAGGAGCTGCATATTAATTATTTTAAATGCAGTGTCAGAGCCAAAAATTTTACGATGTACGAAAAAAACCAGTCCGACAAATTTGTGAGTTTCCAGGAATTGTATGTGAATTTTGACCCGTGGAACCTTTTTAAAAATGAAATCGCCTTCTCCGAAATCAGGCTTGATAAGCCTTGGGTGTCGCTGGTTTATGCAGATTCTGCCTTTAATTTCAGTGATTTTATGCAAACAGGCGACACCACCATGGCAGATACAACAGATGAAATGGAAAGTGATACACTGAAGTTTTTGGTGAAAAATTTCAGCATCAACAGCGGGTATATTAAGTATGAAGATAAATCCTCAAATACAAACACCGAACTCAAAGACCTGAGTGTTAAAGTTCCCGAAATTTCATGGAATAGCAAGCAATCAAAAATGGGTGTGGAGTTTATTCTTGGTAAAGACGGGGAGGTGGCGGTTGATGGTATGATAAATCAGGCATCGGGGGAATATTCCGTTATTCTGAAAACAAATAATATTGATATCACTCCATTTGCCGGCTATGCCAAAGCATTTATTGCTGCCGACATTACAAGCGGTAAATTATATTCCAACCTGAGGGTAAAGGGAGAAATGAATAACCCCTTAAATATGAAAGTTTTCGGGGAAGCAGGATTGAAAGATATTGCCATTTTTGAAGAGGATGGAAAGAAATTCTGCTCTTTTAAAGACATTTATGTAAGAATGGATTCCCTTGACATTGGCAGCTCCAATTTCTGTATTGACAAGGTGTTGATTGACGAACCTCAGATTGTTGCCGTTCTTGAGAAAAACAATACCAACATCCAGAGGATACTTGCCCCTATATTGAATGATACTTCGGCAGTAGCTGATACCACAAATGATACTACTGTTGTACATTATTCCATTGACACCCTGGTATTAAGAGGCGGGTACATTGACTTTTCGGATCTGTCGTTAAACCGGCCATTTAAGTTTGACATTAAAAATCTTTCTCTTGACGTTGCGGGGTTTAGTGACCTGGCAGCAAAAATTCCTTTAAATTTCAGTATGAACCTCAACGGCCCAGGAACTTTTAATGGAAAAGCCACACTCAGCATGGTGAATATGACGGATGTTGTTTTTGAAGGCAATATTGCAAAGCTGGATATGGTTAGCCTGTCGCCTTATTCGGAGTACTATCTGGCAAGACCCATCAAAAAAGGGTCTTTTAATTACGACTGCAGGCTGAAAATGACTCCTTCCATGCTTGATAACAATAATAAACTGAAAATTGCCAATCTTGAATTTGGTAAAAAAACAAAAGATACAACAGCTTATAAAGTGCCGGTTATTCTGGCGTTGTATATTATCAAAGACCGCGAGGGATTGATAAAAATTGATTTGCCTGTAACCGGTAGCCCTTCTGACCCCAAATTTAAATTGAGGAAAATCATCTGGAAAACATTGGAAGAGTTTTTACTAAAAGCTATTTCCGAACCTTTTGAGGCCATAGGAAAAATGTTTGGCACCAGTCCTGAAAGCATAAAGCAGATTCCTTTTGATTTTTTACAGGATAGTCTTACTGCCGAGCAGAGGAGCAAGTTGGATAAAATATCGGAGATTGTTGTAAAAAAACCAGAATTGAATTTTACTTTTATACAGACTACTGACCCTGAAAAAGAAAAAGCGCTGATAGCAGTACAACAGGCAAAAACACTTTTTATTTCAAAAGCCACGGCGCAGGGCACTGAGCCTGAAGAAATCCGTAGAAAAGCAGCCGCTGTTTCAAATTTTGACCCGGCATTCCTTACTTTCCTGGGAATAGAAGGCGAAAGCAATGAAGGTTCACTGGCAGAGCGGTGCTTACAGCTTGTCGGAAGTGAAAATGTGGAAACGGAATTTACCCAACTGATGTTGAAACGCGAAAATATTTTAAAAACATTTTTTGCCGATAAAGCTTTGCCTGCTGGTTCTGTGGGTTTTAAAACTACCGACCTGAGAAACCTGCCTGTCGAGATGAAAACTCCTAAGTTTATCATTGAACTTAATGTAAAATAAATATATTGACTTTTATTAAAGTAGTATTTTTGCTGACTAAAAAAACGCGAAAAAGGCCATGAAACAAATTATTGAATGT
The DNA here is from genome assembly GCA_023228145.1 of Bacteroidales bacterium. Taxonomy (NCBI): domain Bacteria; kingdom Pseudomonadati; phylum Bacteroidota; class Bacteroidia; order Bacteroidales; species Bacteroidales bacterium. Next base: position 48,468 of record JALOBU010000015.1, read on the forward strand.
GTTCCCAATTTCAGCGAAGGGAACGATATGAGCATCATCAAACAGATAACGGATGAAATGGAAGCCGTTTCCGGTGTAAAACTTTTAGATGTTGACCCTGGCAAGGCCACCAACCGCACGGTGGTTACTATAGCGGGGGAACCTGACGCTGTTGTAGAAGCAGCTTTCAAAGGTATTAAAAAAGCTTCGGAAATAATTGATATGCGCAAGCACAAAGGGGAACATCCCCGTTTCGGTGCTACAGATGTATGTCCTTTTGTTCCTATATCCGGCATTACCATGGAAGAAACTGTGGAGTATGCCCGCAGGCTGGCTGAACGCGTTGGCACTGAACTCAATATCCCTGTTTATTGTTATGAAAATGCTGCTTATAGCGAAGAAAGAAAAAATTTAGCTGATTGCCGTGCCGGAGAATATGAAGGTTTGCCGAAAAAACTTGCTGACCCTCACTGGAAGCCGGACTTTGGCCCTGCCGTATTTAATGCCATTGCCGGTGCCACTGCCGTAAGTGCCCGCGATTTTCTTGTCGCCTATAATGTAAACCTGAACACAACATCTACCAGACGTGCCAACGCAGTAGCTTTTGACATACGTGAAAAAGGCAGACCAAAACGGGAAGGCAACCCGATAACAGGAAAAATAGTAAAGAATGAAAATGGAAATCCTGTGATGATTCCCGGTTCGCTAAAAGCCTGCAAAGCAATAGGGTGGTTCATAGATGAGTACGGCATTGCCCAGATTTCCATTAACCTCACAAATATCAGCATCACCCCGGTGCATGTGGCATTTGAGGAAGCCTGCAGAAAAGCACGGGAACGTGGATTAAGGGTTACAGGTTCTGAATTGGTGGGATTGATACCATTAAAAGCCATGCTTGATGCCGGAAAATATTTCCTAAAAAAACAACAACGTTCAACAGGCGTTTCAGAAAATGAACTTATTAAAATTGCCATAAAATCATTAGGACTTGATGATTTAAAACCTTTTAACCCCAGGGAAAAAATCATTGAGTTTGTCCTTGAAGACAAAGAAGAAAACACCAAAAAGAAGTTGGTGGATTATACTTGCCGGGGCTTTGCCGATGAAACCGCCTCGGAATCACCTGCCCCCGGAGGAGGCTCAATATCAGCTTATATGGGCTCGTTAGGAGCTTCTCTGGCAACCATGGTCGCCAACCTTTCATCACATAAACCCGGCTGGGACGGGCGCTGGGAAGAATTTTCAGCATGGGCTGAAAAAGGGCAGAAAATAAAAGATGAACTGCTGTTGCTGGTGGATGAGGATACCAATGCCTTCAATAAAATTATGGATGCTTTCGAACTGCCTAAAAGCAATGATGAAGAAAAACAATTACGTGACCATGCCGTTCAGGATGCCACACGCTATGCCACGGAAATACCTCTCAAAACAATGTACAAAGCTTTTGAATCCATGGAAGTGATTAAAGCGATGGCAGAAACAGGCAACCCCAACTCCGTAACCGATGCCGGCGTAGGAGCCCTTTGTGCCCGCTCTGCAGTAATTGGCGCCTTCCTGAATGTTAAAATTAATGCATCGGGATTGAAAGATAAAGAATTGGCAGCAGAAATGATTGCTCAGGCGGAAGAACTGGTAAATCAGGCACAGGCGTTGGAAGACGAAATACTTGACATCGTACATCAAAAAATTAACCTTTAAAACAAACACAATGAAAAAAATTAATTTGGAATTGTCTCCGGACCAGTATAAAGAACTTCTTCGCCTCGTATATTCAGGCAATTGGATATTGGATGAACCGGAAAATATTGTTTTGAACGATTTGGTGCAGATGATATTTTCTCAGGCAAAAGTTGCCAGCCATGAAAAGTTAGTCAGCTTTGATGATAACATGCAGTTGTATATGCCATCAGATGATTTTGATGACGAAATGGTTGATATTATCGAAGATTTTGAAGACGAATGTTTTTGGAGCCATCTGAGCTACCGCCTTGCCGAAAGAGATGCCGGGAGGCAGGCAGGCCAGGAATTTGAAAAAATGAATTTGGAGGAAAAACTCGTAATGCTCGAACGTATAAATGAAAAGTATGTCAGCGAATTTGATGAAAATGGATTGGAAAATATCGAAATCAAAAATTCTTGACCTTCTAAATATGAAGTATAGAATTGGGTGGGTAATTGCAATTCTTTTTATCTTTTCCTGCGGCCAGATAAAAGAATTTACGAACCTGCTTACCTGCGATTTCCGGCTGGCATCGGCTGAAAATATTACCCTGGGAGGCGTTAATGTTCAGAAAATAAAATCATTCAACGACCTGACTTTGGTTGATGGAGCTAAACTGCTGGCTTTTGTTACCTCCGGCTCTTTGCCCCTGAATTTCACATTAAATGTTGAAGCCCGTAATCCCAATAAGGAAAAAGCCGCACTGAGCAAACTCGACTGGATTGCTTTGATTGACGACACTGAGATTGCCCAGGGAACCACTGCAAAAAGGGTTGAAATTAATCCAAACGGCGGTACAGGCAACTTCCCCATACAAATCAATGCCGACCTGGTGAAATTACTTTCCGGGCAATCCGGGAAAAACATAGTGAATTTTGCGTTAAACCTTGTGGATGCCGGCAACCGTTCCACACGAATCTCCCTGAAAGCAAAACCCACCATCATGGTCGGGAATACCTCGATTCAATATCCCGGGTATATTACCATAAAAAAAGATTACGGGGGAAATTAGCAGTAAATGTTTTATTATTCTTTTTAACCATTTGTCAGGTTCATCATAATATCTTACAAACTTAATTGTTTTCTTGCAGAGGCTATGAGGTACAAAGTTAACTTCTGTGATTTTGATTCATAGCAAGAAAAAGTATTTAGGCATTATATCTGCAATTGGTTTAAAAAAGTAATTTTGTAAAAAAATAAAATTATGATACAACGCATTCAGAGTTTGTTTTTGTTGCTGGCCGTAGCAGCCTATGTATTGCTTTTTTTCTTTCCCTTTGCCGAATACCGCACAGGAGACATGGTTTATACCTTCTCGCTTTTAGAAATTACAAACGGCAATAGCAACAGCACTATTCCCTTAATTATTGCAGTATGCCTTCTTGCCCTGGCATGCGTGATAACTATATTTTTATTTAAAAAACGCCTGATTCAGATTAAAATCACAGCTATAACACTGCTGGCACATATTGGATTTATTGCCGCTCTTTTTTATTCTGCTGAAACCGTCATCGCAAATTCTATCGCAAAAAACATAACGGAAACATTAAGTACAACGGCCGAGCTTATTCCGGCTTACAAGGCAGGAATGTATATAGCATTGTTGCCTATTGTTTTTCTGGTGCTGGCACACAGGGCTATCCGTAAAGACGAAAAAATGGTACGTGCCTCAGACCGCCTGAGGGATTAATGTTTATCCAGTTCCAGAACTTCCATATCCCGCATATCATTTCCGTCAATTATAAAACGCAGTAGCGTTATTTTCTGATGCAAACCGTATTTCCCTGCCGCACCGGGATTGATATATAGCATCTGATATTTTTGGTCGTATTGCACCCGACAGATGTGTGAGTGGCCACAAACAAATATTTCAGGTTTCTCTTTTTCTATTAATTGCCTTGCCTTTATATCGTATTTGCCCGGTTTTCCTCCTATGTGTGTTAGAATAATTTTAACATCTTCCGTCATAAAAATCTGTGTCTCAGGAAAGCATTGACGTAATGGTTGCCCATCAATATTGCCGTAAACGGCTGTGAGCGGCTTAAAATTTTTAAGTTTGTCGGCGGTTTCTGCATCACCGATATCGCCTGCATGCCATATCTGGTCGCATTCAGCGAAAAACTCAAAAACTTTTGCATGCAGAAAACAATGGGTGTCGGAAAATATGCCTATGCGTGTCATACCACAAAGCTAACACTTTAATCCGTTTCCGATTGTTATCTCAAAAATCATATTTCTCAGGCCTTCGGGAAACTTCACATTCAAAAAATACTCGAGAAAACAATTTTTTAGGCTTTCGGTAAATACGCTACCGCACATTTTCTCGCGCACCACCTGGTAGCCAGTAACCACACCACTGCTGTCAATACTGAAATCCACAGTTAAAAAAATGGCGGAGCAAGTGGCACAACTTAGTATAAGGTTGTTCTCCTTTAAACAAACATGAAAATCATTCTGCAGCCATTCGTCATGGATTTTGTTCCATGCAAGGCGTTGCTCCAGTGTAGGCAAATCGGTGTATGTTACCACCGAAGGATTTGATTTCGGGGTTCCGAAGTCCTGTGCAAAAATATTGCTACAGACAAAACATAACAAAACCAAAAACAAAAAAGCGGTTTTTATTTTCATTAGTTTAATAATTAATCCGTTTATTTTCAATTATTCAAAGCTTTATACATCGAAAAAATATATAGTAACCTCAAAATTATCGAAAATAAAATTACAAAAAAATGAAATACATCATCAGCCAAAAAACATGGGCCATTTCAAACAAGTTCATTATTAAAGACGAGCAGGAAAATGAGTGCTTCATTGTCAATTCTAAACTTTTTACATTTATGAACCAACTACATTTGGAAGATTTGCAAAGACGAGATATTTTATAATCATAGAAATTAACAAAAGAAGGAACGATTTTTGATAATTTTAAGGTTAAAAAAAATGTATTATGAAAAAATTTATACTACTTAATGTGGCTCTGTTTTTTTTCTCAGGATTCGCCATGCCTCAAAAAGCAGAATATAAGAGCAACAGTACATTTTCGAATAATTCATATACTTCAAAAGCAGCAGCCACGCCCACAAACACACAATATCAAAGCCAGCCAACATACAACAATAATAATCAGCAATACAGCAGCCCGGTCAGCGGAATAAATCAACAAAATACAATCAGCTATGATAAAAACAAAGCGCATCAAAGTGGGCGCAGTTCCCGTATTTCATATTATAAAACCATAAGCCACACAAATACCAACCGCAATGTCTTTAAATATTTATTTCCTCTGAAAAGCAAACCCATTAAAACATCTGCAACCTTCAATGAGCGCCTGACGGATACAGTAGTAACAAAAATTCCTGAAGCAAGTCATAACCCAACTTTTTATAACATACGTATTATACCTCCCCAAAAATCAATTGAAAACAATAATAATTTAAAAGAAGGAATATCCCCGGTAAGATATTTCAGATGTTTGTATGGCAGCAGCTATTTTTATGCTTCTGCCGGAGCTTATGGTGTTTATGTTGCATCATCTCCCGATTTGTCAATTCAGACGAAAATGATGAATTATTTGTCTCGTAAGTATAAAGTAAAAGCTTTTGTCATTGAAGAATTTGCATCAGCCAAAAAATACCACCTTGTTTTAGGAAGGTTTCGCCAGCTTAAAATGGCTTTTATCACAGAGGGTAAAGTTCGGAAAGAAATCCCCAAAGCATTTGTTATCAAGTGGAAGGCGCATTGGTCGTTGATATAATCAGGATATTTATTCATTCTATTATGAATTTGTGTAATTTCTATTATGAATTTGTGTAATATTGTGAAAAAATCTTTATGAAAAAAATATTAATCCTGTGCCTGGCTGTTTTTATTTTTGCTTTTGCCAATTGCAAAAAATGTTATGACTGCACCAAGAAATGCGGTATTTGCACAAAAGAAGGTTTTGAATCCCTTGCCGGATGTCAGGGAGACTCATCTTTAAATGGTCATTCAGTTGAGGCATGGAAACTTTATTTTGAGAATCAGGGATATACCTGTGTTTATGATAATGTTACTGAAAATGTTTGCGGAGATGAAAACAAGGAGGAATTATCCGGAAAAAATTACGAATGTCTCGAAGAATAATCTGGAATTTCCATATCTTTTCAATATTCGCTGATTTTTCATTTGTATCAACCCTTTTCACTTATTTGCTTAAGAAGTTTTTTGTTAAGAATTTTAAATTTTTTGCCTTTGAATTCAATAAGTTTATTGGCTGAAAAATCTGAAAGAATCCTACTGACGCTTTCCCTTGATGTTCCGACCAAATCTCCGAATTCGCTTTGAGTCAGAGGAAAATTATAGCTATCTGCATTAAAAATTTTTTCAGATATACAAAGAAGCGTTTCTGCAACCATACCGGGTATCTGTTTTTGAGATTGGCTGGTATACCGCTGATAGTCCATCAGTTCATTCTCGCAAAGCTCAACAATTATTTCATAAGCAAATTTGCCATTATTATAAATAAAGTTCCTGAAGAGGTTGATGTCAATGAAACAAACAGAAGTATCAACAATGGCGGTAGCTGAAAAGTGGTTTATTTTATCACCAAAACTTGTCGGTAAGCCTATGTATGATGGGGATTGTACGATGCGAAGGATTTTTTCGCGCACAGGCCCTCGTTTGTGAATTTTTGCAATGCCACTTTTCAGAAAGGCAACATTTAGCGACAGAGCGCCTTCCCGAAAAATGTTATCGCCTTTTTTAAAATGAACTTCCACGGTGTTGTTTTCCATCACCTCAAATTGCTCGGGATGCAGACTGCTAACCGCGGCACATTTAATGATGCAATTATTGCATTGCTGCATAATTTATGATGATTATAAGTGGTAAAGATATGTATTTTATTTAAAATGTGATTTAAATCACACTTTTTGTTGCTATAACTCACACAGGTTTTTGTAATTGACAAATCAATGATGACTAATTTTGAATTAAAATATTTAAATCTATAATTATGAGTAATGAAATAGAAAATCAGATTCAGGAATTGCAAAAAAAGATTGCAAAAATTGAAAAAGGCACCAAAGACCAACTTTCGATGGTTGTTTTTTCGGGCGATCTGGACAAGATCCTGGCAGCAATGATTATCTCCACCGGAGCAGCTGCCTATGATATGAAAGTAAAGCTTTTTTTTACTTTCTGGGCTACTGCAGCTTTGCGCGACCCAAAGAAATCAGTAACCGGCAAGACTTTTTTAGGCAAGATGTTTGGCATGATGTTGCCCAAGGGAATGAACAAAATAAAATTATCAAAGATGCACATGATGGGTATGGGCACAAGCATGATAAAAGGCCTTATGAAAAAGAAAAAGGTGGCTTCCCTGCCCGAGATGTTTAAAACTGCCGGAGAACTGGGAATTGAAATCAATATTTGCGAAATGTCAATGGACCTGATGGGCTTTAAACGTGAAGAAATGATTGATTATCCTCACATGAATGTGTGCGGTGTGGCAACATTTTTGGCAGATGCGCAGGAAAGTAAAATACAGTTGTTTATTTAACAAATCAAATATCATTTTTATTGCAAATGACGCTTGGTGTTTTTGCGGTAAAAAAATAAAAATACTAACCTTAAAAAATAAAAAAATGACAACAGAAGAATTAAAAAACATCACAGCAAATCAGGTAGTAGACGCACGCGGAACCGCTTGCCCCGGACCATTATTGGCAGCAAAAAAAGCCATTGGTGAGATTGAATCCGGAGAGATTATGGAGATTTTATCTTCAGACGAAGGTACCAAACACGATATTCCCAGATGGTGCGAAAAGATGGAACACGAATTTTTAGGCATTCTTGAAGAAGACAGTTATTCCAGATTATTTTTAAAAAAAGCGTAAACAGTTAGCAGTTAGCAGTTAGTAGTTAGCAGTTAACAGTTAACAGGTAGCAGTGGCTGGAAGTGGCTGCTTTAGGATATAATATTGAATAATAAAATTTATTGTATGGAAAACGATACTTATAAACCGAAAATACTTGTCTTCTCGACCGACAAGATATCTGATCCGGGTATCGACCAGGCGGGTTTGCGGAAGATTCACTATTCTCCTTCGGTGTATGTTATAAGCATGCCCTGCTCTTCAGGCATCAAACCCAAATGGATAGTGCAGGCCATCGAAAAAGGTTTCGACGGAGTGTTTATTGCCGCCGATGGCCACGAATGTTCTTACAGCCCGAAATGTGCCGATTATACTAACCGCATCATTACCGAGGCACAGGAAATGATGAAAGCAAAAAACATCAGCCCAAAACGTATCCGCATGGCTGCTATCTGTTCGGTATGTGCTGAACCTTTTGCCAGCCACATGGAAAACTTCTCCAGAATTCTTAATGAATTGGGTAGCATCAAAGATGAATTAGCCAACACAACAAATCAACAATAATATGCAGGAAGAACAAAAAATATTCGACACCCTGGTCATCGGTGGTGGCATTGCCGGACAGGAAACCGCGCTCAGCCTGGCCGAAATGGATTATAAAGTGTTGCTTGTCGAAAAAGACCTTTCTATAGGTGGCAAAATGATACAACTGAGCAAGGTATTTCCTACACTCGACTGTGCCGCCTGCATCACCACCCCAAAAATGTCGGAAACCGCGCGGCATCACAACATTACACTGAAACTTAACACGTTCATTGATGATATCCGTAAAAACGGGGAAGGTTCTTTTGATGTCAGCATAAATGAAAAGCCCCGGTATGTTGACCCCTCGTTATGCACCGGCTGTCAGGAGTGTGAGTTTGTATGCCCGCAGGTAATCAACGACCATTACAACCACAACATGGTGGGACGAAAAGCCATTTACATTCCTTTTAACCTGGCTAACCCCAAAATTGCTGCTATCGATATCGATAATTGCATACATTGCATGCGCTGTGTAAAAGCATGTGCGCCCAAAGCGATCAACTTTAAGGAAGAAGAACGTAAGACAACCGTCAAGGTTAAGTCGGTGGTGGTATGTACCGGTTTTCGCCTGTTCCCGGGTGCAGGTAAGCCCGATTACAGCTATGGAAAATACCCCAATATTGTGGATTCACTCCAGATGGACCGTTTGATTGCCCCCACAAGGCCTTTCAACAGTGTGGTGAGGCCAGGCGATGGCAAAGCTCCAGAAAATATCGCTTATGTGTTGTGTGCCGGCTCACGCGATTCGGGCATTGAGAATAAAGAATGTGCCGGCGGTTGCTTTAACAACCCAATATGCTCGCAGATATGCTGTATGTATAGTATCAAACAGGCACAGCTGCTCATGGGAGCCTTGCCTATGGCGGATATTACCATCTACTATATTGATATCAGGGCCTTTGGAAAAGGTTACGAGGAATTTTTTCAGCAATCCAAAGGCATGGGAGTAAATTTTGTAAAAGGAAAAGTAGCCAAAATAATAGAAAAAAGCAATGGTAGCGGCGACCTTGTGCTGCAATACGAAGATATTCACAGCGGCGTGTACAAAGAAGCCAAACACGATATGGTGGTTTTATCTGTTGGTGTTCTTCCCGAGAATAACGTTACCAGTATGTTTAGCAACGAAAAGCTGGAACTCGATGATTATAAATTTGTGAAACAAAAAGATCCATTTTTGAATCCAACCCTTACCAGTATCTCAGGAGTGTTTGTGGCCGGCATGGCTTCGGGGCCTAAAGATATCCCAGATTCGATATTATCTGCCGGTTGCGCCGCTGCCGAAGTAGCTACTTATTTGAAAAATATAAAAAGTTGATATCATGAATAAAAGAATAGGCGTATATATCTGTCATTGCGGAGGTAATATTTCCGATTATGTGGATGTGGCCGAAGCACAGCACCTGATGCAGGATGAAGACGGTGTGCTTATTTCAAAGCACGTGATGTTTGCCTGCTCAGATGCAACTCAGACCGAAATGGTGAATGACATCAAGGAAAATCGACTGGATGCTATAGTTGTAGCATCATGTTCACCCAAATTGCATACCCATACATTTCGTGGAGTTGCCGACCGTGCCGGGCTTAATAAGTATAATTACATACAGGTAAATATCCGTGAACAGTGTTCATGGCCTCATTCCGATAAACCTCTTGATGCCACCCACAAAGCCATTGGCCTGATTCGGGCAGGCATTAAAAAAGCCGCACTCTCCGAAGCACTCGAAAGTATGGAGATAGAAGCCCAGGATGCCATGATGGTTATCGGTGCAGGCGTGTCGGGAATGAAAGCGGCTTTGGAACTGGCCAACAACGGCCACCAGGTATATCTGATAGAAAAAGAGAAAAAGGTGGGAGGGAAACTGGTGGAAAATAGCTCCCTCTTCATGACGGGAGAACAAGGAATTCAGCTGGTTGAACGCCTGATGGAAGAAATAAAAAACAATACAAAAATTACAATTTTTACCGAATCAGAAGTCGAAAAAGTTAACGGCAGCATCGGAAATTTTAATATTGACGTGAATGTGGGCATGGGTGGCGTAAAAACCGAAAAAATGTCGCTGGCAATAGGCTCTGTGTTGTTAACCACCGGCTACGATTATTATCAGCCTAAAGAAAACGAATTTGCCTATGGTTTGTCGCCCCGGGTTATTACTTTGCCCGAACTGAAGAAACGCATGGAAGAAAACAACGGTGTGATTCACTACAACAATAAACCTGTAAAATCGCTGGCTTTCATTTATTGTGTTGGTAACCGGCAAAGCAAAGGCGAAAATAAATATTGTTCCCGTATTTGTTGCACCACAGCCATACATACCGGACTTCAGCTCAAAGAAAAGAACAATGGACTGAAAATAATTCATCTGTACAGAGATATTCGTACTTACGGCAAGCAGGAACTGCTTTATGAGCAATCTTCAAAGCAGGGCGATATTTATATGAAGTTTGAAGAAAAAGAACCGCCGCAGGTGGAAGTGAAGGGCGATAGCGTGCTGGTTAAAGTCAAAGATTATCTGACTCAGAAAAAAGAATTAGAATTCAGCCCCGACTTGCTGGTGCTGGTTACCGGAGCTGTGGCCCGTGCCGACGGCAGCGACATTGCTGCTAAATTCAAGATTCCGGTGGGTGCCGACAGGTTTTTCAATGAAATACATCCGAAGCTAAAGCCTGTTGAAACCGTGATAAACGGTGTGTTGATAGGAGGCACCTGTCAGGGACCTAAAAATGTAAGCGAATCGGTGCAATCATCATTATCGGCTGTTTCCAAAATGTTGTCGCTGATAAAAAACAAACGTATTCGTCTGGAGCCGATTATAGCTAAAGTTAATGAGGATGCGTGCTTGTGGTGCGGTAAATGTGCCGGAGTATGCGAGTTTGACACCCTGAAAGAGATTACACGCAACGGAAAACAAATAGTAGAAGTGAATCCTGCCACTTGTAAGGGCTGCGGTATCTGTGTGCCGGTGTGCCCCTCCGAAGCGTTGGAGCTTAAGATGTTCTCCGACAAGGAAATAGAAGGGATGATCGACGGGTTTGTATCGCAGGTAGAACTTACCGGCCAATCCGACGAACCCAAAAAACCGGAAAATGTCAAAAAACCGCTTAACCTGAAACGTTATCCTGAAATATGGACCCGCATAGCCACTTGTATTACCGATGAACACAAAACCATACCCGAAATTGCCAAACAAATCGGTGAAGATATAGGACTTGTTACCTGGCACCTGATGACGATGAACAAATACAACTATGTGCAGTCGGACGGGATGGACAAGAAAGGTCAGTATTTTTATTACAAACTCAAAAACTAAGCGGTGATGACAAAGATAAATTTCCAGTTTGCCGATGATTTAAAAAAATATGGTGCCACAGATTTTGAAGCCTGTTATAATTGTGGCACCTGCACTGCTATATGCGGATTGTCCGATGCCGATAATTCCTTTCCCCGCAAAATGATTCGATACACTGCTCTTGGCCTCGAAGAAGACATTCAGCAGTCGTTAGATCCCTGGTTGTGTTATTACTGTGGCGACTGCTCCCTGAGCTGCCCCAGACAGGCCGACCCCGGAAACCTGATGATGGCTTTGAGGAGGTATTTGATTGCTAAATACGATTGGACAGGGCTGTCGGGATTATTGTACCGTAATCTGGCAGGATACATCATCGCTTTTTTAATTGTCATAGGAGCCGTAATAGGTTTATACAGCAGCGGTATGTTTAGCAAGGAAGAGTGGATGCATTACGGGCATTTTTTTGAAATGTTCGCTATCGGCGGAGTGTTCCTGATAATATTTGTACCTAACCTGTTGCGCATGTGGTATATGATTGTATGGAAAACGACAAAAAAATTCGATATTAAAACTTATTTTGTATCTCTTAAGGAATTATTTGTCCATATGTTTACCCAAAAACGTACCCTCAATTGCAGCGATGATAAACCCGACAAACTCTGGTGGTTTGAACATCTCATCCTGGTGATAGGTTACCTTAGCCTGCTGTTTACCACTGTTTTTCTTGATTGGTTTGGTACCGAAAGTGTTTTTGTGATTGCCCTGGGATATGTGGTGAGTGCTATCATCTTTATTGTAACATTTGATTTTGTACTGCGCCGCATCCGTAAACGCAGCCAGAAAAGTACTTCTTCGCATCCTTCGGACTGGTTTTTCGTTATCTGGCTTTTCATGATGGGTATGAGCGCTTTTCTGGTGCGCTTGTTTATTGATACAGGTATCCTTGAAAACAATTTTTGGATGTATCTTTTTCATTTTACTGTTTTGGTTCAGTGGGCGCTTATCATCGTTCCATTTGGTAAATGGACGCATTTCTTGTACCGCTCTTTTGCTATGTATTTTTCAAATATCCTTGCTTTGTCAAATAATAATAAATCAAAGAAATAATAAACTTAACTAATTATAAAAGATGAAAATTAAAGTAACATTCGACGGAAACAAAAAAGTAAACGCCCAGGTGCGTAATCACATTGTAAAAACTGATCAGCCTTCTGGTGGTGGGGGCGAGGACTCTGCAGTTTCACCATACGAGCTTTTCCTGGCATCTCTGGCTACCTGCGCCGGAATTTATGTCAAGGGGTTTTGCGATAACAGGAATATCCCCGCCGAAAATATTACCCTGACACAAAACCACGAATTTAACGAGAAAGGTCTGCTGAACAAAGTGGAACTAAGCATCAACGTGCCCAAAGACTTTCCCGAAAAATATGTGGATTCGCTGATTCATGTGGCAAGCCTGTGCAAAGTGAAACAACAATTGATGTCACCTCCCGAGCTTTCTGTTACATCAAAAGTCATTGAATGACAACAATCAAACTAAAACCTTAACTATGTTCACATTTATTAAAAAACTTTTTTCTTCTAGACCCGCAGTTGACTATGGCGAACTTATTAAACAGGGTGCTACCATTGTTGATGTGCGTTCCAAAGGAGAGTATCAGAGCGAACATCTAAAAGGCTCCATAAACATACCTTTGAAAAATCTATCCGATAATCTTTCCAAAATAAAAAAAAATAAGCCGGTGATCACCTGTTGTGCTTCAGGTGCTCGCAGCGGAGTGGCAAAAAGTATTTTAAAAGCCAAAGGATATGAGGCGTTCAATGGCGGACCCTGGGAGAGCCTGAAAAAATATAGTAATTGATTGGAATTAGCGTATTGAGCTGATGCTGAAAACATCAACTCCATTTTCTTTTGCTATTTGCATAGCTTCCTGGTTTTGCATGATATAAGTGCCTTGTACATTAAAATCCCATACATGGGGTGTGTCGAACCAGCTTTCCACATTCATCTCAATTTCAATAGTCCTTGTTTCTTTTTCGGCAATACTAAATGATGAATTTGGCAAATCAACATTAAAATAATTTTGTACAAATCCAATGATAGAGTCAATGCTGGTTCCTGTCCCTGAATAAATCTGGCCGATACCAAGGTGAAACTCGTAAGGCATAGCCTGTGATACGCCGTCACTCCACTTACCGTTGAGTTTAAGGTAATGATAGCCGCCTCCAAGATATTCTGGCCAGAACATATTGTTTTCAGGAGGATTCACAAACATATAAGATTGGTTTTTTGCTTCCGAAATACCAAAAGTAAATGATATAGAGTCGTAGGTTCCTGCCGGTATCGAGTCCAATATATTCCATGTCCATGTCGAAGGGATGTCGGTATCAACATAATGGATATCGCCCCAGGCTTTTATCAGAAATGAGCTTCCGTCAGAATTATGCAGTATTACGTCGGAAATAAAATACTGTATTTCATTCACCATGTAATGATTTCCGGCGGCATTGATGTATTTTAATGTGTCCATCTCAATATGCTGCCCGTCAACTTTGTGGAAAAACTTCAACACTATTTTTCCTGTTTCTTTTTCGTCCGGCAGCACATCATCTTTTTTGCAGGCAGTGATAACGGCTATTATGGCTATAAAAAGAAGTGTTATTAAATAAATTCTTTTCATTTTTTCAATTTGTTTAATATGGAATGGTACCTGAAACGGTTACTGGCTTTGTATTATCATCAGTGCGGGAAGCTTCCTTAAAAACTTTATCGTCCACAAAAATTGTTACTTTGACGAAAGAAAAAGTTGCTGTATCACTCACAGAAATATAAACAATATCGCCTGCATCCGCATGGTATGTTTTGATTATTTTTTTTTCAGCTGCGCTTTGGGTAGTAATATATTCGGTTTGAACAGTTCCTGTTTCATCAAGATATGAAGCGGTAAATCCCTGTTGCGAATTAGTCACGTAGTAGGTTACTTTGTGTGCATTTTTCTTTTCGCAACCAGATAAAATTATTATAAAAAATGCGCTTAGGAGTATGAATATCTTTTTCATTTTTCTGAGGTTTTATATATTGATAAAAAGATTGATGTAAAATACGCGCCCGGGCTCATATAGCTTGGCCGTTGTGCCAATCATTTTTCGATTCAAATGCTCGTAATATGCTTTGTCAAAAAGGTTGTTTACACCTCCGTTTATACTTATGTGGTCATTATATTTATACATCAACCCAAGGTTGAATAATACAAATCCCGGCGTGGAAGGTTCGTAAAAAGCTTCAGAAACATGTCCCTGGTCGAGAACTATTCGTGCAGAAACTCTTGGTATCAGGCTTTTTTTTAGGAACTTATAACTGATGCTTACATTGGCTTCCAGCGGTGGTATTTCGGCTACGGCATCATTTTTAAGCACTTCTTCTCCCACCACCTGCTGGCTGATTGTCTGGGTAGGGTCAAGGATTTGTTTGGTAACTTCGTAAATAGTGGCATGAGTATAAGCCACAGTAACATTTGCTCCGAGTTTGTATGTAGCAGGCAGTGAATAGCCAAACTCAAATCCTGTGAATGAAGCAAGGCCTGCATTGTAAAATTGCTTGACACCAAGTACGTTCATGCTAAGGGGTTTTTGTACCGAAGGGGCTATTAACCACCCGGTTATATAATTCTGTACCAGCGAATAAAAAACATTAAATTCTGCTGTCCCATATTTCTCATGCTTGAATTTAAGTGTAAGGTCGGCTTCATTATTATTTTCGGGTTTGAGTTTAGGATTGCCTAAATAGTCATAATTATCATAACCCACCGGTAGCATGATGATAAATCGCTCAACCATGTTCGGGCTGCGTGTGCCACGTCCTAATGATAATCCCAGAGATAAGTATTTTCCGAATTGTTTTGTTGCCCCAACATTAAAACTAAAGTTTGTGAAGCTGCTTTTTGTGTCATCGTTTGATAAAAGAACCGGAGTAATTCCGCCTGATGGCATGCCAAAAACTTCAATTTTGCCCGAACCGGCTGAATTTAAATCCAGCCTGACGGCTCCAACAATGTCAAAGGTGCCGAAAGAGGTTTTGAACTCACTATAAATCCCAATATTTTGTATGTGTGCATTACTCCAAAGTGCTTCGATTTTTTGAGGGATTTTTCCGTTGACGGGGGGCTGCATAATCATTGTTTTTGTGCGGTCACCATCTTTGCTTATATATTGAAAATCGCTTCCAATAAAAAGAAAATACTTGTCCTTAAATTTTAAATCTATACCTCCCCTGACTCCTAATGTATTGGCGTTAACTTCTGAAACTGCAAGCATATTGGTGTCTGCATTAGCCCGTGATTTGTTATCCATGATATGATTTATCATGGCAAAGTTTGCTTTGAAATAGGCGCCGCTGAAAACTCCTTTGTGTTTGCCGGTGGTATAAGTTAACCCTATAATGTTAGAATTGTCTTCCCTCTCGTCCATAGGTAACGCAGGAAAGTACACGTTCCGGTGCATAGTGCCGAGGTAAGATATTGTAAAATGATGTTTTTCAACTGGGGAGAAACCAACTTTTCCGCTGTAACTATACTTCAGGAATGATGATTTAATAATATTATTATTTCCATCATCATAATCGCCATACTGCATACGGTTACCAGTAAGGGTGAAATTAATTTTTTTTGTGCCCCCTGTAACAACCAGATGTTCTTTGTTGCCATTCCAATTGGACTCATAACCAGAAGATATTTTCGTATGAAGTTCAAATTTATCTCCGAATTTTGGCTGATACGTTATCAGGTTTATCACACCGCCAAATGATGGGCCGTAGCGCAGCGCATAAGGGCCTTTGACAACTTCTATTTGTTCTACATCATCAATATCAATGTGTGAAGTTGTAGGGTCCATGCGGTTGGGACAGCCGCCTTCAAGTTCTATGGCTCCGTTTATCAGTGTCATAAGCTGGCTGTATTTAAATCCGCGTACTACCGGGTCAATATTTGCCCCTCCTTTGCGAAGGCCTGAAACATTAGGGATGTTCCGCAAAGCCTCTCCCACGTCACGCAAAATATTCATCTCCATTTCTGATTTTACGACAACATTTCGGATGTATGGGATTTTTTTATTTGAATATTCAATAATTTCTACAGCATTAAGTTGTATCGTGTCACTTAACTCTTGCGCTGATGCAATTGAAAATACACTTAGTAAAAAAACAAAAAAAACCGGTTTGATATTCATTAGTATTTATTTTAAAATAATATGAAAATTATTGAGGAAAGCTGTCAGGAGGGCCATAGTCTGGATTTGTCAGAAGTGTTTCATCGGTTAATGTGAGCAGGAACGCTTTCAGGTCGGCTTTTTCCTGAGGTAAAAGTTGTGCGCCGTTTTCACCGATATGATGCATCAGCGGGCTTATATACGGAGACCAAACAAGGTTGTGACTGTAAAAATTAATAACTTCGTCTAGGGTGGCAAACCTTCCGTCATGCATATAGGGCCCCGTTAATTCAATATTGCGTAATGTTGGCGCTCTGTATGAGCCATGATCCATGGGGTCGCCGGTAACAGAAAATCTGTCTCGCGGGTCATCAAAGACAGAGTCTCTGCCATTGTTGTAAAAAAGATTTGTTGTAAATAAAGGATTGCCGTCTCCTCCGTGGCAGTGAAAACAATCAGCTCCTTCTTCGGTAATAAATAAAACAAATCCGTTCAACTCGGAGGGAGTTAGGGAAGTTTGTCCCTGCAGCCATCTGTCGCACTTGGAATTAAATGATACGATGCTGCGAATAAATTGAGCCACTGCTTTAGCCATAAGTTCAAAAGTGATTTCTTCAGTTCCGAATGCTTTTTTAAAAAGGGGTTTGTATCCCGGTATGCTGGCAATTAAAGCTTTTGATTTATTGGTATCGTTAAACATCTCGTGTGGGGCATGTACGCCCATCCAGCATAAATCTTCCAGTCGCCTTTTTGACGTGTTCGGATTTTCGGAATATATGCTGCCATTCCATAAATATCCGTTAGGATTCCAAACCACATTAAATAATGGCAACATCACGTGTGGAGTCTGAATACCTGTAATCCCATGAGTAATTCCACCGGGATAATCCGGGTTGTTTATTCCGCATTCAAAAGCATTTTCCTGCAAGTGGCAAGTGGCGCAACTCATCATGGAGTCAGGATGAGAACGTCCTCCAAAACGGCCGTCATAAAATAAATAACGCCCAAGTTCTATTCCTTCCACAGTCATTGGGTTGTCTGAGGGGATATTCATATCTGTTGGAAAATACCATGGTCTTTGAATGGTATATGGTGTGGGGTTATAAACTTCTTCTTCAGGTTCAGGTTCCGGCTCATTTTTTTTACAAGAATAGATAATCAAAAAAATTCCCAAAATGAAGAATGCTGTTAAAATAATCCATGATATATTATAAAGTTTATTTAATGTCATTTTTTATTTACTATTAAAAAATTTCATAACATTATAAGGAACTCGGAAAAATGTTTAGAGAAATGCGAATTCATTGTAAAGATAGCTATTTTTTTATAGGGGGATGCTAATTTTGAAGTGCTGAAAGAAAAAAAATAACCATAAACAGGCAGTTACGATGAACATGTTTTGAGAAATATCCGAGAAATACTTTTCATTGATGGAATTAAATATTTCAAATTAAACTTTTATCATTAAAAAAATTAAAAAAATACACCAGCATTTTTACCTTTGCATTTTAAAACAGAAATATGGATAATAAATTTGATGGAATTTCAAAATAAAAATGATTATGAAAACAAAAGACAAAGCTTTTAACACCAAAGTAATTCACTCGGGAACATTGGATGATATGTATGGCAGCGCCACCGTACCTATATATCAGACGTCAACTTTTAAATTTAAAAATGCCCAGCATGGCGCTGATTGCTTTTCAGGAAAAAGCGATGGATATATTTATACTCGTATCGCAAATCCTACCATCAGGGCTTTTGAAAAAAATATCGCAGTGTTGGAGAATGGTTATGACGGGATAGCCACCAGCTCTGGCATGGCAGCTATTAACAGTGTTTACATGGCTTTGTTAGGTGCCGGAAGCCATATTGTCAGTTCGGAAGCAGTTTATGGCCCCGCCAGAGGTGTTCTGGAACAGGATTATTCACGCTTTGGCGTTGAAGCTACTTTTGTGAATACTTCAAATCTGGAAAACATTATTAAGGCTATCAGGCCTAATACAAAAGTCTTGTATGTGGAAACCCCTGCAAATCCCACCATGGACATCACTGATATTAAAGCATGTGCTGAGATTGCCCGAAAAAACAAGCTAATACTTGTTGTAGATAATACATTCTGCTCACCTTATTTGCAAAAGCCTTTGGATTTAGGTGCAGACGTGGTGCTTCATTCGATAACAAAATTTATCAATGGCCATGCGGATATTGTGGGCGGTGTTGTTGTTGCCAAAGACCCGGAAATCTATAAAAAGATACGGCATTGTATGGTTTATTTGGGTTGTAATATGGACCCTACCCAGGCATTTATGGTGCTCAGAGGAGTAAAAACATTGGCAATACGCATTGACCGGGCACAGGAAAATGCTATGAAAGTGGCCGAATTTTTACAATCTCACCCAAAACTTGCATGGGTAAAATACCCGGGATTAAAATCTCATCCGCAATATGAGCTGGCAAAAAATCAAATGTCGGGTTTTGGTTCCATGATGAGCTTCGGACTCAAAGGCGGCTATGAAGCTGGCAAAAAATTAATGGACAATGTTCATCTAGCATTATTGGCTGTTTCGCTGGGAGGTGTAGAAACCCTTATCCAGCATCCTGCATCTATGACTCATGCTGCAGTGAGCAAAGAAGATAAAATAAAGGCAGGTATTACGGATGACTTGGTGAGATTTTCTGTTGGCATTGAAGATGTTAACGATATTATTGAAGACCTGAAGCAGGGTTTGGAAAAAGTATAATAAGCATTTTAGCAGCCTTATATTTGCTATGAAAGGCTTTATACATATTTTATACAGGAAATGGTAAAGGGAAAACCACTGCGGCATTTGGCCTTGCTCTACGTGCTGCCGGTGCAGGGAAAAACGTATATATAGCTCAATTTGTAAAAGGAAAGACCTATAGCGAAATTAAAGCTTTGCGTAAATACCTACCTCAAATTACTGTTGAACAATTCGGGCGGGGATGTTTTATCATTAATGAACCAACCAAAGAGGATATTGATGCAGCTCAAAAAGGATTGCAGATAGTTAAAAACAACCTGCAAAATGGATTATACAATTTGGTCATTTTAGATGAAATATTTATAGCTGTTTATTTCAAATTGATTTCTATTGATGAATTAAGGGAGTTGATTAACCAGAAACCGGAACCAACCGAAATGATATTGACCGGAAGGCACGCCCCACAGGAAATTATGGATGAGGCAGACCTTGTAACAGAGATGAAGGAAATAAAACATTATTATACTAATGGTGTTGAAGCCAGAGAGGGGATAGAATATTAATTTCAATAAAAAAAACTAAAACTGCGTTTTTTAATGAGTAATTATGTAAATTGTAAATGTTGAAATGTAAACAGTATATTTTAACATTTTTGGTGTATAGTATAAAAAAATCATGATTTCTTTTTCCGCTTTAGAAAAAAAATTCAAAGAAATTAATAAAATTTAACTGTAATGTTTAATTTTACAGCTAATTAGATAAATTCTTATTTCCTTTTGAAGAAAAAATTACATAATTTTTTTTTATTAAATGATTCCGGTGTCATCACAATTTTATTGTGCCTGCTATTATTATGGCCATCGGCAATTAAATCCCAGTCGTTTAATTTTATTCATATCAGTGATGTGCATATTTCAGACGGCTCTTTCAATATAGGTAATTATGATGAGAATGGAGAACAATTCTTTTGTAACCTAAAGGAATTTAATTATCTTAATCCTAAACCAGCTTTTGTTGTCGTATCCGGTGATGTTTCAAATATTGGTTCAAAAAGTCCTGATGGGATGTATCCTGCAATTATTCAATACCTTTATCCTCAGGGAGGAATAGTCAATCCGGACAACGGGGCATATTTTATTGATCAGGAACAAACAATTCCTATTTATTTTGTTTCAGGGAATCATGAATATTATGAATCCTGGCTTCTTGCTTTAGATCAGACTAGTGTGTTGGCATATTATCCAATGTATATTGCCCCCGATGTGGATTATGCAATAACACACAATGGCGCTCAAATTTTATTTCTAAGAACAGGCAGTGATTGTTCGTTGGTTGAGGACCCTGAAGATGGAATCGGAATAACTAATGCTCAATGCCAATGGCTCAGATCAACTTTAAATCCTACAGGAGGCACCCCGACAAATAACAGAAAAATTATTGTTATGCATCATCCGGGTGCACATGCTGCAGGAACAGAAATTGATGGAAGCCCTAACTCTGAAAATGTGACCAATCCTGCAACGGGGTCGTTCATTGAGAACCGGGAAACATTTCTGAATATTTGCGATTCAAATAATGTGGATGTCATTCTTTCCGGACATAAACATCAGTTTGTTGTTGCGGATCGTTATGGGAATGTGGTGCTTGAAAATTGGACCGGTGGAACCCGTTATTGCCAAACAGCTCAGTGTTTTGGTGGCGCTTATCGTATTATAACCGTCGATTCTAACTTTGTTTATATCAGCACACCCAGAGTTGTGGACTGCATGTCAGCGGGGAAAGAATTACTTTCAGTAGCTGATTTTAAAATATATCCCAACCCATTCAGTGATTATGCAATTTTGGAATTGGCAGGGAGCGAGGATGATATCGTTTATAAATTAAGGATTTATGATGTTACGGGCCGTGAGGTAGGATCAAAAGCAGATATTGTTAAGGGGAAAAATATGATACAAAGAGACGGACTTGCTCCGGGAATTTATTTTTATTCACTTATAAGTCCCGATAATAGCACCATAAGTAGCAGAAAAGTTATAATAAAAGATTAGATGAATCTGTTGTGCTATTAAGGGTATAACTATCTGACAGTCTGATTGAATAAAGTCGAAATCTGAACTGTCAATATGTATTGAAAGTTGAAGATGTCTTTGAGCTTCTGAAAATAAAACCCGGACAAATAGAATTGGTTCTTACAGGGAGATATGCTCCAAAGGAAATTATGGATGACAGACCTTGTAACGGAGATGAAGGAAATAAAACATTATTATTATCGGGGTATTCTTGTAAGAAAAGGCATAGAATTTTAGTTTGTGGGTTCAATGTATAAATGTACTTTGGGCTACAACAGATATCGTAAGGATATTAAATATTAAGTTGCTAATAAAAAGTATTAGAAATCTATTTTCGTCT
This sequence comes from Bacteroidales bacterium, assembly GCA_023228145.1. NCBI lineage: Bacteria > Pseudomonadati > Bacteroidota > Bacteroidia > Bacteroidales > Bacteroidales bacterium. Next base: position 70,231 of record JALOBU010000015.1, read on the forward strand.
GTAATTTTCAGGCTATTTTATCACATGCTATGATAAATATATATTATACCCATTTCATCACGCTAAAATCGCGTTTGTGGGCAAGAAGAGGGTTTTTCGGATATATCCTGAAAATAAAGTCATAAACCCCTACAAGTTCTGCGGGCATTTCGTGATAATATGTTACCACATTGTCCTTACTCTTAAGGATTTGCAGGTCATAACGGAATAATATCTTTTCCACTACATCATTTACTTTTTGCGCAAAGAGAAGTTCTACTCCGATATCGTTTTCGTTAAGTTCGTTTATACTCAGAACGACCTCTGCAGAAAATGTTTCCCCAAGCAAGAGGGGTTTTTTGTTTGAGTCGGTAATATTCAGCGACACAACTTCAATGCTTTCCCAGCCGCGTAAAATTTTCTGTTTCCAAGATGCCAGGCGGCGCGCATTTTTGAAATGTTCCGCATTCATCAGTTCGGTTCTGTCGCTCAGTATGGTATAAAATTTTTCGTAATAATCATCCAGCATGCGTTTCATAGTGAAACGCGGTGCTATGCAGGTCACTGAGTTTTTTATGTATTGTATCCATTTTTCAGGTATTCCTTTCTCGCTTCGTTCATAAAACATAGGGATAATAACATTTTCAAGCATGTTGTATATCGTAACGGCGTCCAGCGCATTTTGTGCCTGCTGGTTTTTATAGGTGCGTTCTTCATTCAGTGCCCAACCAGCGTTGGGAACATATCCTTCAGCCCACCAACCGTCAAGCACACTGAAATTCAGGGCGCCGTTCATCACGGCTTTCATTCCGCTGGTGCCCGAAGCTTCTTCGGGGCGGGTAGGGGTGTTGAGCCAGATGTCAACACCTTGTGTTAATTTTTTCCCCAGGTTAATATCATAATTTTCAACAAAAATTATTTTTCCTACAAATTCAGGATTTTGTGATAACTGGTAAATTTGTTTAAGGATTTCTTTTCCGGCACCGTCATGAGGATGGGCTTTGCCGGCAAAGAGAAATTGCACAGGCCTTTTTTTATTTTTTAATATGGCTGCAAGACGCTCGGGGTTATTAAACAGCAGTTGTGCTCTTTTATACGTAGCAAACCTTCTGGCAAATCCAATCGTGAGAGTTTGGTTGTTCAGACTTTCGGAGACCTTAAAAATATTCTGAGGGTTTTCCTGTCTCAAAGTCATTTCTTTAACAACACGGTCTCTGACAAAGTTAATAAGGTCAGCACGTTGTTCCTGCCTGATTTTCCATATAGTTTCATCCGGGACATCATAAAATTTTTTCCAGTATTTATGTTCAGACTGATGATTTATATATTCCTTATCAAAAGTTTCATCATACAGATTTTTCCATCTTTTTCCCACCCAGGTTGGATAGTGTACGCCATTAGTTACGTAACCGATATTTAGTTCATTATGGAAATATCCCTGAAATAATGGAGATAAGAGCTTTGAAGTGACTCTGCCGTGTATTTTACTCACTCCGTTTATTTCAGAAGAAAGGCGAGTAGCAAGTATGCTCATATTGAACTCTTCATTGCTGTCGTTTTCGTTCACCCTGCCCATTGCCATAAAGGTTTCCCAGTCTATTCGGAGCAATTCGGCATAATGCCTGATGTAAGTTCTTATGATGTCTTCGCTGAACTTGTCGTGACCGGCAGGCACAGGAGTGTGCGTGGTGAAAAGTGTTGATGCTTTTACCGCTTCCACGGCTTCCAGAAAAGTTAGGTTTTCTTCTTGCACAAGTTTGTGAAGCCTTTCGATACACATAAATGCAGCATGGCCCTCATTGCAATGGTAAATATCGGGTTTAATGTTCAATGCTTCCAATGCCCGAATACCTCCAATGCCCAGCATGAGTTCTTGCTTAAAACGCAATTCATTGTCACCGCCGTAAAGGCGATGTGAAATCATGCGGTCATCCTGATGGTTTTCTTCTAAATCTGTATCAAGCAAAAACAATGTAACCCTGCCGACTTCCACCCGCCATATTTTTGCATGTATGATACGGCCCGGTGCAGGAAGTTGTATCTTGAGCCATTTGTTATTTCCTTCGCCATTATTGGAATTTTCAAAAACAGGAATAAGTGGAAGCAGGGAATATTTTTGTGGGTGGTATGATTCAAGCTGGTCGCCAAGCAAAGAAACACTCTGGTCAAAATAACCATAGCGGTATAGCAGACTTATGCCTATGATGTTTGCGTTTGAGTCGCTGGCTTCTTTCAGAAAATCACCGGCAAGTATTCCCAAACCGCCCGAATATGTTTTAATAGAATCATGCAGGCCAAACTCCATACTAAAATACGAAATAAGTTTCCCTTGTTTCTCCGATGCCTTGTTCATGTAATTGCAAAACGCATTACTGACTATCTGAAGTTTGTTCAGGAAGGCCTGATTTTTTTCAAGTTTTTTGTAGTCGTCAAGTGTAAGCGAGCCTAATAGTGCAATGGGGTTGTGGTTGGATTGTTCCCACACCTTGGGTTTTATGATGCTGAACAGTTCAACGGCTTCAGGGTTCCATGTCCACCAAAGGTTTTTTGTCAGATTCAGCAGCGTTTTAAAATTTTCAGGTACGGTGGGCTTAACGAGAACTTTTCTCCACGATGGCGGTTCAATCTGCTTTGGCTTGACAACCTGGCCGGAACTGGTTATTTTATTTTTGTATTGTTCATACCTTCCTGACGCTTTTAAAAGCGCTATGCTGAAAGCCTCGTCATAGTGAGATAACATATTTTGCCAGAAAGCTTTGCAGGCCATGTCATAAGCTTTTTCCCTGAGTTCTGATTTTATTCCATCAGGTTGGCCAACAAAGGAAATTATGCGGCGGCATAATTCCTCTAAAACAAAGTCATGATTATCATCAGTGCGTTGAATCACTGAAATATATTCATGAGGATTCGCATCCTGTGATAATACCCATAATCCAAAGCCAGCAAGTGTAGTAGTTATTGTGGGGATATGAAAAGCAATACTTTCAAGCGGCGTATAGCCCCATGGTTCATAATATGAAGGGAAAACTGTAAGGTCAAAAGCTGTCAGGAAATCATAATAGTTTATGTCGATAATGCCATCTTTTTCGTCAAGGTAACAAGGAACAATTACTATTTTGACTTTGTCGGCAGGAGAGTTATTTAAGTTGTTTTCAGCAATACGTTGTATCATTGCATCTGACTTGTAATGGTGCAGATAATGCGTACAGTAGTCATTGCTGACGGGTTGGGAAAAATCTCTCTCCTTCATTCTGTTTATCAGGTTTTGTGACGCCCCGGCATGGTTTCCCGGTACTGCAATCACAGCAATAATGGTTTGAGAAGAATTTTTTGCATTGTTGATTCTTCCCATAGCATCAATAAATAAATCTATGCCTTTGTTGTAGAATTCATAGCGCCCGCTGGTCATGATAAAAACCGTATCATCAGGTAGATTTTGGTTTAAAAGGCCTTCTGTTATTTTTTTGATTTTTAGGCGGCTTTGGTTTCGTTTTTCATTAAGTTGTTCATTATCCGGTATCAGTCCTCCATCAAATCCATTTGGTGTAATTATGTCGGGTTTTTTTGCCAGAAAGTGCTCACATTCTTTGGCAGTTATTTCGCTTACGGTAGTAAAGCAGTCAGTATAGCCGGCCGATATTCTCTCAAGCGAGAATTTGGAAACAACCCCCATGGTTTTTGCCAATGATTCACTGTGATAAGTATGCATCTGACTGTAGAGAGGCATTCTGTTGCCTGCGATACTTCGCCCGAGTACTGTGGCATGCGTTGTAAAAATTGTTCCGATTTGCGGTGTGTGTTCGTTAAGGTATAATATACCCGTGCCAGTCATCCATTCGTGAAACTGGGCAACAATGTTTTCGTGTGGGAATACATGAAACTCATAAAAACTTTTTATAACTCTACCGGCGGCAATACCAAAAAGGGCAGGTTCCACATAGTCCCACTGCCCATAGTAAGAATCGAGGCCATATTTTTCCCATAATTTTTCGAATATTTTATCTTTTTCAGCAAAGAGCTGTGTAAAATCCACGAGAATAACAAGAGGTTTGTCTGTAATATTCCAGCGCCCTATGCGGAATTTCAGCCCTTCCTCAAGAGCCTGCTCTCTCCAGAGTTTATAAGAATATTGGTCTTCAATAAACTCCCCGTTTTCATTTGTGTCTTTAAAAACATCAGGTCCTATAAGCAGGTAATTGTCGTTAAATTTTTCGTCCAGCAGGGGTGCTTTGGTAGAAATAACGGTATAAATTCCACCTACCTTGTTGCATACTTCCCAACTGACTTCGAACAAATAGTCGGGCGTCAGCATATTTTTAGCAGTCATTATAGAGAATAATTAATAACTTTCAAAAGTATGAAAATTTATTTTCTTTTATTACAGAAAGCATAAGTTTATTATAATAAATCACATAATAATAAGAACTATAATTAGGAAATACAACAATTTCATGCTAACAAATAAAATTTGTTAAGGATTTTTTGTTTAAAACAATCTTCCAGAAAATTATTATAAATTCTTGTAAATCTAAGTTCTGAAAAATATCTCTTCGGGGAATGTAACAGATGTAAGAAACAATCCTTTTGCCGGTACCGACATGCCTGCATCGGAACGTTTACCGTTTTCAATAATATTACGAAAATCTTCGATACTAATTTTATGCAATCCCACATCAATCATGGTTCCTACAATAGCACGAACCATATTGCGTAAAAACCGGTTCGCTGTGATAGTAAAAATATATTTATAACCTTCTGTCTTCCAGAACGTCTCATAAATTGTGCAATTATGATTTTTTACCTGTGTGTGGGATTTCGAGAAACAGGCGAAATTGCTATATTTTTTCAACAAATTACATGCTTCATTCATCAGATTGCTGTCCAACTCTCTGGCAAAATAATATTCAAAGTTTCTGTTGAATGGGTCAGGTACGGCACTAATAAAATATTTGTAAGTCCTTGTTAATGCATCATAGCGAGCGTTTGCCTCAGGCTTGACTTTTATGAAATCAAAAACAACAATGTCTGCGGGCAGCAAACCATTTAAATTTCCACATATTTTTTTTTCAGAAGGGAATGTTATTTCACTGTCAAAATGTGCATAATACTCTTTTGCGTGGACTCCGGCATCGGTGCGCCCGCAACCTGTTAGCTTAATATTGTGACGTAAAATAGTTTGCAACGCTGCACTGACAATATGCTGAATGCTCATGGCATTTTGCTGTTGCTGCCATCCATGATACTGTGTTCCGTCGTAAGCAAGCTTTATAAAATATCGCTGCGGCATTTTAGATGATGTATTTAATTCTTCAAAAATACTAAAAAACCAAATTTATCATTACATTTGCCTGTTGATTTGAATATTCTTAATCATGATAATTGATTTTTTTATTCCTTGCTTTGTTGACCAGGTTTATCCGCACATCGGAATCAGCATGCTTAAAATTTTTGACAGACTGGGTGTGGCTGTGGATTATAACCCTGAACAAACATGTTGCGGCCAGATGGCTTTCAACAGCGGTTATTGGGATGATGCAAGGGTGATGGGCGAGAAGTTCATTCGTGATTTTTCAAATAACAGGTATATTGTTGCTCCTTCTGCTTCCTGTGTGAGTATGGTAAGAAATTATTATTCTGAACTTTTCTTTAATACCTCTTTACACAACCCATGCAAGCAGATACAAAAAAATATTTATGAGCTCACGGATTTTTTAACAACAGTGCTTGACAAAGATGAATTAGGCGCTGAGTTTCCTCATATTATTACCTATCATGATGCATGTGCAGCCTTAAGGGAATATGGCATAAAGGAGCAGCCAAGGCGTTTGCTCAGTAAAGTAAGAGGCTTGAAGCTCAACGAGATGAAAGATAATGATGTTTGTTGCGGATTTGGCGGAACCTTTTCTGTGAAATTTGAACCTATCTCCACAGCCATGGGAGAGCAAAAAGTACAGAATGCCATTGAAAGCGGAGCGGAGTATATTGTTTCCACAGAAGCCTCCTGCCTGATGCATCTCGAAGGGTATATCAGCAAACACAAACTGCCTATAAAAACGATACACATTGCCGATGTCCTGGCCTGTGGTTTGTAATAATTCATTAATACGCTGTCTATGAGTTGGGACGTTTATATGAAGGGTTTCAGGTCTTTTCTGTTGCTTGAAAAATCATTATCTGTTAACTCAATAGAAGCATACCTGCACGATACAAAAAAGCTGGTTCAATATCTTGATTATTCAAATCAGATGACGAAACCTGAAAACATTGAATTAAAACATCTGCAGGATTTTGTACAATGGATAAATAAACTTGGGATGAGTTCATATACCCAGGCTCGTGTTATTTCAGGCATAAGGGCATTTTATAAATATCTTATCATAGACAACATTATTACAAACGACCCGACAGAATTGCTGGAGTTGCCTAAGATAAGCCGAAAACTTCCCGATGTACTTAGTGTTGAAGAGATAAATGTCCTGATAGCTGCCATTGATTTGAGCCATCCTCAGGGGGAGCGTAACAAAGCAATATTGGAAACCTTATACGGTTGCGGCTTGCGCGTTTCCGAGCTTATTAATCTTAAAATATCAGATGTTTATTTTAATGAAGGTTTTGTTCGTATTATCGGGAAAGGTAATAAAGAACGCCTGTCGCCGATTGGCAATTCTGCCATGAAGCAGATTAGCATTTATCTGAAACAAGTCAGGGTTCATCAGGAAATTAAAAAAGGCAGCGCCGACATAATTTTTTTAAACAGAAGAGGCGGAAAGATGAGCCGGCAAATGATATTTTTTATAATTAAAGAGCTGGCAGAAAAGTCTGGTTTGAAGAAAAAAATCGGCCCACATACTTTCAGACATTCCTTTGCCACTCATCTTATTGAACGCGGCGCCGACCTGAGGGCCGTTCAGGACATGCTGGGGCATGAATCCATAACAACTACAGAGATTTATACCCACCTTGACAGAGATTTTCTTCGTGATGCTATTATTCAGTATCATCCCAGGTCGTAAACCTGAATGATAAAAGGTTAGATATATAGGCCAAAAATAGTTGGTAAGAAGTTCTAAAATCGTTTACCACGTAGTTTTAAAAGAAAGTTATATGAAAGTCGTTTCATATAACTTTTTTTGTATTTAAAAACATGTCAAAAAAAGCGA
>JALOBU010000016.1:0-6594 GCA_023228145.1 Bacteroidales bacterium
ATAGTTCACTACGTTTCTATTGCGTAATCTGGGTTAAAATTAAAATGCCCGAAAATCAACGTTTTCGGGCATTTTAAAAATACAAGGTGGAGCGTATGGCTCTATATACTTGTTTTAAGTTAAATCAAAAGAACTAATTTAATGAACCTCCGCAAAGCAATATTACAAAGATATACAAGTTTTCAACAAAAAACAAAATAAATTAAAATTAACTTGCATAAATCAAAAATAGAGTGTAATTTTGGAGTGTAAATAAAAGCACTCCACAATGAAAGCAAGAAAAAGTTTAGAAATTAAGCGTTTCAAATTAGAACAACGCAAAGATAAAAAAACTGGCATTGTCATAACTGAAAATGTACCGATACTTGTTGAGTTTAAATTTGACGGCCAGCGTGTTATTTATCCGATAGGATACAGGATTGACAGCGATAAATGGAACGATGAGGCCGGGAGGGTAAAGAATAACAACTTCAACAGGGATAAGACCTCCGCCGGAACCATCAACAAGCGTATTAACAGGATTAGCGAATATTTGCCGACAATTTATAATGATGCAGTGGAGCATGATTTGACAGTTACAAAGCAATATTTATGGAGTGAATTATTGAATAAACTAAAGGATTTGGAGGGCATATCCGATGACATCGGCGATAAGAAAATATTATCAATCCCGGATTATATTCAACTTTTCATCGACAATGAAAGTAAAGCGAAAAACTGGACTGAAAGCACAATAAAGAAAATCAAAACTATAAAATCTCATGTGGAGGATTATAGTAAAAAATATGGCCGAATTTTGCATTTTAACGACATTACAGAGGACTTTTTACAAAACTATATTGACTACTTACGAAAGGATAAAAAACTCAATAATACTACAAATTATAAGTACATGATATTGTTCAAATGGTTTATGAACTGGGCAACAAAAAAGAGATATAATAAAAATTTAGAATATAAAACATTTGAGTATAAATTCAAAGGAACTGGAATTGCAGATTATCAAAAGAACATTGTTTTTTTATCGTGGAACGAACTTCAGCATTTCATCAATTTTGATTTTTCAGAAAACAAACGACTGGAGCAGATCAGGGATGTTTATTGCTTTTGTTGTTTAACAGGATTAAGATTTTCAGATGCTCATAATCTAAAGAAAAATGACTTCAAAACTGATGACAGCGGAAACCCATATATTGAAATAACAACGATAAAAACCGATGACAGTTTAATAATTGAACTCAATAAATATGCTTTAGCAATATGGGAAAAATACAAGGATATTGATTTAAAAAACAACAGGGCGTTTCCTGTACCGAGTAATCAAAAGTTTAACAAGTATCTCAAAGATGCTGGAAAAGATGCGGAATTTAACAGCATTGAAACCTATATCGAATATAGAGGCAACAAGCGGATTGATGCACAATTTAAAAAATGGGAGTTACTCTCCCACCATACAGCCCGAAAAACGTTCATTATAAATGCTCTCTATTTGGGCATACAGCCGGATATAATAATGAAGTGGACTGGCCATAAAGACAGTAAAACAATGGCTGTTTATACAAAGGTCGTAAAGGAACAAAAACAGTTATCAATGAATAAATTTAATGAGAGATGAAATATCAATATACAGATGAGTTATCGCAGTTAATAAGCTACATTTATCCGCCAGCACTGAATAATATTTCAGATCAGGAATTATCGCAGGTTTACGATAAATATTTTTCAAATGATATGAAAGGTATTGATGAATTAGAAAATAATTTCTATGCTGAATTTAATAATAACTTATTTCAGATTAACGATGACAATGGCCGAAAAGCATATATAAAAGGAATGATCCGGAGTATAAATAAAACGGAATTTATTGAACGAAACAAAACTGAAATACTTGAGATATTTCATGCAAAGAAATTTGATGAACAGCATGTTTATTTAAAATTATTACTCAAAATCGTGTTTGTGCTTTTTCGCATTTCTGAATTTATCGAAGTAACTTGTATGGATTTTGGATTTATAAAAGACGTTGATGAAATCCGACAGTTCGACATTACAAACAGTTTTAAAGAAAATTTATTTTTTTGGAAAAGTACAAAGGGCAAACATGAACCAGCTCCGATTTTTGACAGCATCGATAGTATATTTATTAATCCCGGCAACTTGCAAAAAGTAATAGATTGTTTAATTGATTATGAAACATTGAACGAAAAAGGTGAATTGATAAAAAAAAATTATCATATTTCGGCAATTTCAGAAGCATTGAAAATAAAAGGCGTTATCAATAAAAAAGTTTCAAAGACACAAAGAAATAAATTGTTTGCTGGAAAATTTAATATAATCGTTTCTGATAGAACCGCAAGGGCTGAAAACATAGAGCATGAAACACTTTTGACTGAATACAAAGACTTATTTGATACTGTAAAATTTCTCTAAAAATACTTTTTTTAATTCCGTTTTTGCCGTTTCGGAAAAGCTGGTATAGACGGCAATTTCTGTTTTGTTGCTTCGCATATATTTTTAATTTAATTTATATGCAAACAGAAAAATTATCATTTGAAAATTTGCCCGAAGCAGTTAGCGAACTTTTGGCAAAAATGCAGAAAATTGAAAGTTTTATGGAGGCAACTCCGGCGGAGGCAACTCCAGCTGATCCGGAGCCGTTCATCTATGGAATTAAAGGCCTGGCAATATTTTTGAAAGTTAGCACACCGACAGCCCAAAAGATTAAGAACTCCGGGCGGATACCTTTTTCACAGGCAGAGCGTACTATAATTTTCAGAAAAGCGGATGTACTGGAGGCGTTATCGAATAAAAAAAGGAGATAACAGCCATGCAAGACGTTATCTCCAAAAGATTTTTGCTGATTGAGAAAAGCAAAGATACAAAAAAAGCTATTAATATACTGAAAGAATTGTATATTATTGACAGCTCCCGAAAGTATCCCAGCATCCCGGAACGACTTTTGTCTGCACCAAAATACGGCGATAAGACAGCGAACGGATTAACAAGGTGCATCATTGACTTCATCCGATTGAGTGGAGGTCAGGCGGAGCGTATCAACTGTACAGGGCGGATTATTGACAGCCGGAAAACCTCCACTGATATTCTGGGTAATCAGCGAACCATCGGCCAGCTCCATTATATTAAAACAGCCGGGCAACGTGGAACCGCTGATATATCGGCAACGATACAGGGGCGAAGCGTAAAGATTGAAGTAAAAATCAAAAACGACAGGCAAAGTGTCGCACAAAAGGAATACCAGCAAAGCATCGAAGCCAGCGGAGGCCTGTACTTCATCGCTAAAGACTTCGAGCAGTTTATAACGTGGTATTATTTCACATTTGGGAGGGCGGAGCATGAGCGATGAAAGATATTTGCAGTTTCCTTTGTGTATGCTCCGGGAGTTATTCATTGATAAATTTAAAATCATTGATGAAATTATACGATTTGGGATATACAGATTTGCAACAAAAATTAATTATGATTTGTACGATGTAGCTAAACAATTAATGTACTGTTATTATCGAAAACAAGGCGATTTAACGAAGGATCTGGGCAGAATAATAGAAAAGTACATCAACAGCGAAAAAATCTATTTTGATGAGGATTATAAAGGATTTTCATATACAGGAACGAGTACAGAATTTACAGCCAAAACCGAGATTGAGCAGATACTTGAATTATTTGATACCGATCCCGACTTCAAAGAAAAAGCTATCGAATTTTATCAGATACGACAGGCATACGAATTTTTGGGCATTACTGGAGATTTAGATTATTGTTTGAAGCGTGGAAAAGAGATTGAGAAAACAATCCCGGACGGCGAACCATATCCCAGCATCAACAAAGATTTACTTTTCGAGTTTCGGGATCATGACAAAACCGAACATGATTTAATGCAGTTTGCTTTTTACGTTGGCATTCGTTCAATACTGGGCATAAAATCATATTGCCCAACAAATAAAGTTCACATACTTTGCCGGGCGTTCGGATATGCAAGTATAAATCATTTGCCGGAAACGACGAACCCATGCATAAAAGAAATGTTTAACAAGTATCTGAAGCGTTACCATGCTGATCGGATGCTGGAGGAGATGCAGTTAAGCTGGGGCGTGCATACTTATTCAAAGCACATGAGAGGCCTGTACATCGGATTGAGTAAAAAAATAACACTTGAAAACATGATATTACAGGCGGAAAGAAAAAAACAAAAAAATCAGATTGAACAACTTAAACAACAAAAGCATGATGCAAGACAAAAGGCATTACAACAGCTTAATAAAGGGCAACAGCTTAAATAAAGAATTATTAACTACTAAAAATTTTTAATCATGGAAACATTATCAGAAAAAGCAAGACAGTTAAGAAATGAAGCGATGAGAAAATGGAGGGCAAAAAATCCGGACAAAATCCGGCAATACAATTTGAAGCACTGGGAAAAGAAAGCAAAGGAATACACAATCGAGATGCAGATACATGATTTGAGGGCGGAGGGATTGAGCCAGCGACAGATCGCAGAGCGTCTTAATATATCCGTTGGAACTGTAAATAATTACTTGAACAAAGATTGAACACCGACAGGATGAATTTACCATCAACACATGGAGCGAACAGCACCAACAACGACAGCAATACGACACCAACAACGACAGAAGTACAACAGCTTAAATAATATTCTTAATAAAGGTACTTAATAAATGTTTTTAATAAAAATAAACAATAGCTTACATGAAATAAAATTTCATGATACCACACAGGTTAAAAATAATTTTGAAAACAACAAAAATTTACAAATATGGGATTAAGAAAAGGAACAACTAATAACCCAGCCGGGAGGCCAGCCGGAACCCCGAACAAGTTAAATGCTGATTTACAACAAAGGATTGCAGATTTTTTAAATGATAACTTTGATGAGGTTATAAGCGACTGGCATAAATTAGAAAACAAACGTGAAAAGATTAATTTTTTTCGGGATTTGATAAAATATAAGTTACCGACATTACAGGCAACAGAATTTAGAACCGACTTCGATAAGATGACAGACGAACAACTGGATCATATCATAAATGAACTTAAAAAAAATGGTAATGATGAAAAGAGCAGATAAAATTGAAATACTCAAACTTATTAAAGAAGGCAAATTTAATGCTGATTGGTTAAACATACAGTATGTAGTCGAGCAACCCGATGGCTCAATAACTATTAACGGAAAGCCGATTGAATTAGCATTTAATGATAAAACAACTGATCCGTTAATAAAAAAATACATTCAATATGACTGGTCTGGTGTTTCTGAAGAGGCATTAAAAAAATTAATTGATAAATACAGGGAGCAAAGAGATGAACAGAAAAGAAAAAATTGAATTATTAAAATCAATACAAAGTGGTACACCGCTGAATTTGGCATTAAGCGAACATATTACTTTATACGATACATTGGAGGATGAGGGCGTTTTTTTTGACGCAAACGGCAACCCTGCGGATATTGTGTATTATAAAAAGCATTGTAAGAACTTATCTTTTATAACGGCTATTAATGCTGATGAAATGAAAAAAATTATGAATTGTCAAAAAAGAATTATCGAAAGTGAAAAAAAATAATTGATTAATAGTTTTTTTTGTAATTTGCAGGTCAATAATATTCATCAGTCATGAAAAAACTTATAATCTTAATTCTATTATTAAGCCCTGTATTTTTGTTTGCTCAAAATAAGGATACGATTTTCATGAAAGAGGGGCGTGTTATACCATGTACAATAAATAAAATTGATAGCAATATTATGTATTGCACAAGGTATTACAACGATAAGGCGTTTGATGGTACGATAAATATGATTGATGTTGAAAAATACACTTTAAGCCCTGTTAGTAAAATTGAACCAAATATTCAATATAATGCTGTAATTCAAAAAAAAGAACAGGAAAATAATATTAAGACATATTCCGGCCCGAAAAAGTTAATTTATACGGAAGTAGTTAAAGTAGATAGTTCGCTAAAAAAAGATGATCTTTTTATATCGGGAAGAGCGTGGTTTAATAATACCTTTAACAGTTCGAAAAATGTACTTCAAACACAGGATAAGGAAAGCGGTGAATTTGTCGGGAAAGGAACTTTTTCATATATTTCTGCAATTAAATTAATGAGGGTATGCACATCAGGATATATAAAATTTACAATTAATTTATGGGTTAAAGATGGTCGGTATAAATACGAATTTACAGATTTTGTTCATGAGGGTACATATGCACAAGGTCATGATCCTGTTAATTTTGGATTAATAACTGATGCAACATACATTGATATTGATTGCTGGGATTGTTGGGGTAACAAATGGGAAAACGAAGTGTGGAACGATATTAAATATAGTATTAATTCAAAGGTTAAATCATTGATTAATGACTTAAAAAGCTCAATGAGTAAAAAAAATGAAATTAATAACGATTGGTAAAATCAATTAAAAAAACACCGAGTAAAACAACTTTTTAGAGTGTAAATTCGGAGTGTATTAAAAAACAAAGCACTGCAAACGATTGATTTACAGTGCTGTTTTTGTTTTTGGTGTGGAGCGTATGGCTCTATATACTTGTTTTAAGTTA